>PLBD01000054.1 GCA_003135315.1 Acidobacteriaceae bacterium
GCCCGACGGCAAGGCGCGCATCATCTTCGCGCCGCAGGAGCTTCAAGTGCAGGCGCTGCTCGTCGACCGCAGCGGCGCCATCTACGCCGCCACTTCGCCCGACGGCAAAGTCTACAAGCTCGTGCATGGCGGCCCCGCGCCGGGCAAGACTCCCGAAGGCTCGCACACTACGGCCGAGGTTGCCGCCGCGCAGGAGGGCGCCAATCCCACCGAGAAACCGCGCCCCTCTGTTGACGTCGATCCCAGCTACAGCGCCAGCGTCCTCTTCGATCCCAAGACGAAATATATCTGGGCGCTGGCGCTCGATCGCCAGGGCCGGCTCTACATCGGCACCGGCGATCGCGGCGAGATCTTCCGCGTCGACCGCACTGGCAGCGGCAGCCTGTTCTTCAAAAGCGACGAAGCCCAGATCCGCGCTCTCGACTTCGACAATCTCGGCAACCTCATCGCCGGCACCGACGGCAGCGGCCTCATCTATCGCATCTCGCCGCAAGGCGAAGGCTTCGTTCTCTACAGCGCGCCCAAGAAGGAGATCACCGCGCTCGCCATCGATCGCCAGGGAAACATCTATGCCGCCGGCGCTGGCGAGAAGCGCGGGGCAGCGCCGCCCACCGGCACTCCGATCGCTGGCGTGGGCATAGTCGTAGCCGCTCCTGCGCCCGCTGCCGGCGCTCCTGCTGCTCCGCCCGCGCCCGGCGCGCTTGCGTTGCCCACCATCATCGCGGCGCCCAACATGGCCAACCTTGGCGGCTCGGAGGTCTACCGTCTCTCGCCGGAAGCTTCGCCCCGCACCATCTGGTCTTCTCACACCGATCTGGTTTATGCGCTGGTCTTCGATCACCAGGGACGTCTGCTTGCGGGAACGGGCAATCGGGGCAGGATCTATGCCATCGCGGGCACTGAGTACACTGACCTCGCTGCGGCCAGCGCCAACCAGGTCACCGCATTCGCGTCGGCGCCCCAAGGCGGCCTCTACGTGGCCACCAGCAATCTGGGAAAAGTTTTTCTTCTCGGCCCCAACCCGGTCGGCGAGGCCTCCTACCAGAGCGATGTCTTCGATGCCAAGAACGTTTCCCGGTGGGGGCGTGTCGAAGTGCGCGGCAGCGGCAATTTTCAGCTCTTCGCGCGTAGCGGCAACGTCGACAATCCTGACCGCAACTGGAGTCCGTGGAAGCCGGTCGATCTGCAACACGATCTTCCCATCGACGCTCCCTCGGCGCGCTTCATCCAGTGGAAAGCGGTGCTGAAGCCCGCGGCCGGCATGCCTGTAATCGACAGCGTCATCGTCAACTACCTGCCCAAAAACGTCGCGCCCGAGGTGGACAACGTAACCGTGATGGTTGGCTCGCGCGTGCCGGCGGGCGCGCACACCGAGCCGGCAAGCTCGGCTGCCGGCGGCTACGAGCCTCCGCTGCCGACGATTAAGGACAGGCACTCCATCGCGGTGAAGTGGAACGCGCGCGACGACAACGACGACACTCTGTCCTACGATGTTTACTACCGCGGCGACGGCGAGGCGCGCTGGAAGCTGCTACGCCAGAATGTCGACGAACGCTTCCTCAACCTCGACTCCGACCTGTTCCCTGACGGCGGTTACACCATCCGCGTCGTCGCCTCCGACGCGCCTTCACATTCCGCCGGGGACGCCCTGACCGGCGAAGCCATCAGCCCGCGCTTCGAAGTCGACAACACCCCGCCGCAGATCGACTCTCTGAAGGCGGCTGCCGATGGCGGCAGGATCCGCGTCACATTCCGCGCCGTCGATAGCTTCTCGCCCATCAGCCACGCGGAATACTCCATCGATGCCGGCGAGGCGCAAACCATCGAGCCGGTGGGCCAGATTTCCGACTCCAAAAGCGAGAGCTACGATTTCCAGGTCCCGGTGCCCTCGAAGGCCGAGACCGCCGGCGTGGCAAGCCCGCGCCCGTCCGCGGCTGAAGGCAATTCATCTGCGGAGGAGCACACCATCATCGTGCGCGCCTACGACCGCTTCGATAACATGGGCGTCAGCAAGGTTGTGGTGAACCCGCCGGCGGGGCGCTAAGCCAGGGGCGCGCCTTCATTCTGAAAGAGCCGGAATTGACGCGATTTGAAGGGCGCAGCTTTAGCTGCGCCGACCTCGTGCATCGAATTTTGTCATCACGAGGAGGCCTTCAGGCCGACGAGGGATCTGCTGTTCGCCCCCATTGCTATGACCCTGCACTCCGCCATTGACCTCCTCGCTCTGCTGATCTGTTCCATCTATTGCACCATCCCATTGTTCTGGCTCGTCGTCCATACCTTCATCGCGCGTTGGCGTACGAAGGGCCGACGCGCCTATATCTTGATCCTGCCCTTCTGGACCGCTTTCATCGCTGCCGCGTTTCTCCTCATGTGGCCGCTTCGCTTCGCACACTTCTATACCAACTGGCTCGCATGGGCTCCGGCAGCTTGCTTTTTTCTTCTCGGCTTCTCCATTTACTCAGCCGCCTTTAAGAGCTTCAAACGTACCCAGGTCTCCGGCTTGGCTGAACTGGAGCCCGACCGCCATCGCCAGCAACTGATCACGTCCGGCATTCGCTCGCGCGTGCGCCATCCCATCTATCTCGGCCATCTGTGCGAGATCGCCGCCTGGTGCATCGGCACAGGCTTGATCGCCTTGTACGCTCTCGCGGTGGTCGCAATCCTCACGGGCGCGCTGATGATCAGGATTGAAGATCGCGAACTCGAAGCCCGCTTCGGCGACCAGTATCGCGTCTACCGCCGCGCTGTTCCCGCCGTCATTCCACGCCTCAGCCTCTAGCGCCAAACGGGTTTTCGCTACAATGAGTTTCGCTGACCCTACAAAGGCCCGCGGCACAACCATAGGGATGAAAAATCGCCAGGGAGGCACGGAGACGATTCTTGCGAGGACTAATTCCGAGTCCTCCGTGCTTCCGTGGTGAAACGCCTTTCACGATGCAATTTGAACTCTTCATAGCCGCGCGTTACCTCCGCGCCAAACGTCGCCAGGCCGTCATCGGCGTCATCACCGTCATCTCCATCGTCGGAGTGGCGGCGGGCGTGGCTTCGCTCATCATCGCGCTGGCCATCAACAACGGCTTCCGCCAGGACTTGCAGGACCGGCTGCTGGGCTCGACCTCGCATATCAACCTGCTGCGCATCGCAAGCGACGGAATCCGCAACTGGCAGCCTCTGCTCGAACGATTGGAGAAACAGCCACACGTCGTCGCCGGCGCGCCCGCCATTTACGAACAGGTGCTGATCTCGCGCGGTGCGCGCGCGCAAGGCGCGGTGCTGAAGGGCATCCTTCCCCAGGACGAACGCAAGGTCAGCGCCATTCTCGATTCCATTAAGCAAGGCTCCGCCGCCTCGCTGGACGAAACTCCGCCCGAATCGCCGACCACCGTAACTGATGACGAGTCCGACTCGGCGTCCGCTCGCACTGCTTCCCTGCCTCCCATCATTCTCGGCAAAGATCTGGCTGATGAACTGGGAGCAACTGTGGGCTCGCTGGTGACCGTCACCAGCCCGCAAGGCGAGCTGACTCCGTTCGGCATCGTTCCCAAGTACAAGCGATTCAAAGTGACGGGCGTCTTCGCCTCCGGGTTCTTCGACTACGACAACACCTGGGCATTCATTCGCCTGTCCGATGCGCAGCGGCTCTTTGATCTCACGGACGTCGTTTCAGTGCTCGAATTCAAAGTGGACGACATCTACCAGGCCGGCGTCATCAGCCAAAAGCTCGAAGCCGAAGCCGGCAAGGGCTTCATGTCGACCAACTGGATGGAGCAGAATCGCGCGCTGTTTCACGCTCTGCGCCTGGAGCGAGTCGTGACTTTCATCACCATCGGCTTGATCGTCATCGTCGCCGCGCTCAATATCCTCATCG
>PLBD01000342.1 GCA_003135315.1 Acidobacteriaceae bacterium
TGATGGCGCGCACGGAATTCGCTCTGGCGCAGAGGCTGCGGCCCCGCAAGGTCAGCGACTTCGGTACGCTGGAGAACCTGCGCCACGACCTGATCGAATCGATTGCCGAGTACCGGCGCGAACAGAGCCAGGCGCTGATCGGCGAATTCAATCCTGCGACATTTCAGCCTTCCGAATCTTTTTTCCTCCAGATGGGCGGCGGTTCGTTGGGCGGCAAGGCGCGCGGATTGGCGTTCATCCGGCACATCCTGCGCCAGCGCGGCGTGGGCCGCAGTTTTCCCGGTATTCGTGTCGCCGTGCCACCGTCGCTGGTTCTGACGACGGAGATCTTCGACCGCTTTCTCCATGACAACGATCTGCTCGATCTTGCCATTCACGGCACCGACGACGCCGAGATAACGCGTCGCTTTCTGGCCGCGCCCTTCCCTATTTCCGTGCTGGACAACCTGCTGGCGTTTCTGGAGGCGGTGCATTATCCCCTGGCCGTGCGTTCCTCCAGCTTGCTTGAAGATTCGCAGTACCAGCCGTTCTCGGGAGTGTACGAGACGTTCATGCTGGGCAATAACCATCCCGACATCCAGGTGCGGCTGGAGCAACTGCTGGAGGCCATCAAGCTGGTTTATGCCTCCACATTTAGCCAGCATGCCAAGGCCTACCTGCGGGCAACCCCCTATCGGCTGGAAGAAGAAAAAATGGCAGTCGTGGTGCAACAGGTGGTTGGGGCTGCGCACGGCAATCGCTTCTATCCCGATTTCTCCGGGGTCGTGCGTTCCCGCAACTTTTATCCGGTAGGACACATAAAGGTTTCCGATGGCTTTGCCGCCGTCGCTTTGGGAATGGGACGGGGCGTGGTCAGCGGCGGCAAGTGTCTCACCTTCAGCCCGCGCCATCCGCGGCACCTGGTGCAGTTTTCGTCGGTGGAAGACATGCTGGCGAATTCGCAGACGGAATTCTGGGCGCTGGAACTCAATCACCCGCTGTACTCCGACGATCCTGGTAGCGAACTGCGGGAGGTTTCCTTCGGCCTCAATGTTGCCGAGGGCGATGGCACATTACAGATGCTCGCCTCGACCTACTCCGCGGACAATCACGCGGTTTACGACGGACTGAGCCGCAAGGGGCCGCGCATCGTGAGCTTCGCTCCAATTCTGAAGCACGGAATTTTCCCCCTCCCGCAGATTTTGGACCGGCTGATGCGGATGGGAGAAGACGCGCTGGGCAGGCCGGTGGAAATTGAGTTCGCCGTGCGTCTGCCGCGGAATGCGGACGATGTCGCCGATTTTGGCTTCTTGCAGCTCAGGCCGCTGGTGCTTTCGCGGGAAGGCGAAGACATCCGCATGGACGATGTCGGGCCTGAAAGCCTCATCTGCCAGAGTTCCATGGTGTTGGGACATGGACGGCTGCAGGACCTCCGCGACGTCATCGTAGTCGATTCCCACCGCTTCGAACGCGCGCGCAGTCACGACGTAGCGCAGAGCGTCGCCCACTTCAACGCACGCTTAAGCGACGCCAACATCCCGTATGTGCTGATCGGCGTGGGCCGCTGGGGTTCCACCGATCCCTGGCTGGGAATTCCGGTGGCCTGGGACCAGATCTCCGGCGCGCGCGTCATCGTGGAGTCGGGATTCCACGACTTCCGCGTAGCGCCCTCGCAGGGCAGTCACTTCTTCCAGAACCTCACCGCCTTCCAGATCGGCTATTTCACGGTGAATCCCGATGCCGGCGAAGGTTTCATCGATTGGGAATGGCTCAGCCGGCAGCCCGCGATCGAGGAGCACGGCTGCGTGCGGCACTTGCGCTTCGACTCGCCGCTGATCGTCGCGATGAACGGCAAGACGAGCCAGGGCATGATCCTGAAGCCGGTCTCGACGGAATAGCTACTGCCGACCCCATCGCGCGTCTGGACATGTTCGTCGCCTTCGCGTAACTTGAGACTTTCAATCGTGACGCGCCAGAGCGCGCGTCTGCTACACAGGGGGGACTGTATGTTTAAGGGCTTTCGCGAGTTCGTTCTGCGCGGCAACGTGGTGGACCTGGCTGTCGGCGTGGTGATCGGCGCCGCTTTTGGTACCGTGGTCACGGCATTCGTTAAAGACCTGTTAACGCCAATCATCGCCGCCATCGTCAAGAAACCCGACTTTTCCGGGTTCTCGTTTGAATTGAATGGAGCGAAGTTTCTCTATGGCGACTTCATCAATGCCATAATCTCGTTCCTCTTGATCGCCGCGGCAGTGTATTACTTTGTGGTGCTGCCGGTGAATCACCTGATGAAGCGTTTCGAGACGCAGGCGCTGCCCGACAAGAAGAAGTGTCCCGAATGCCAGAGCGACATTCCCATCGAGGCTCACCGGTGCGCGTTTTGCACGCAGCCGGTGTGAGAAGAATTGGTGGAAATCTCGACTTAATCCGGGTGGACTCTTTCCTTCGAGAACCTCTTGAATCCGAGGCCGGTCAAGATTCAAATTCCGAGCACCAGAGTCTCGCGTCGCGTGAGCGCACTTTCTATTCTGCCCTCGAGCTAAGCCAAGTTGCCGGTTACCAGAATGTAAACATGCATCACGCGATTCTAACGCTCTGGCGCGGAGTCGCTGAGCGCCTTCTGTGGATATCGTGTCACATTCTCCAACTGTATGATAAAGCGATGGTTAGCTCCATCTAAGAGCGCTCGAATTGGGGAATCGTTATGATACAATAACAAAGGGTCGCTGGGCGCCTAAGTTACTGAAACATCTAGTAGATATGGGTTATCTGCCGAGTTAACCACGGCCGCGCTCCGACCCTGCATGAAAAAGCGATCTGCTGACCAGGCAGATTGCCAAACGAAATGGAGCAGGATGCCCGCGAAAGATTCCCAAGCAGCCGCTGCAACCGCGTCTGAAGATAATAAGGCGCCGGAAATTGACAGCGAAAAGGTCTCGCCGAAAACCACCAGGAATAGCAACGGCCAGTCCGATGGAGACTACACTGCCGATTCCATCAAGGTCCTCGGCGGTATGGAAGCCGTGCGCAAACGCCCGGCCATGTACATCGGCTCGACCGGCGAGATGGGACTGCATCACCTCGTCTACGAAGTCGTAGACAACTCGGTGGACGAGGCGCTGGCCGGATTCGCCGATCGCGTCGACGTCACCATCCACATTGACGACTCGATCACGGTTGTCGACAACGGCCGCGGTATTCCGGTGGACGACATGGATGTGGACGGCGAGCGCTTGCCCGCTGCACAGGTCGTGATGACCGTGCTCCACGCGGGTGGAAAGTTCGACAGCTCAACCTACAAGGTTTCCGGCGGACTGCATGGCGTCGGTGTGTCCTGCGTCAACGCGCTCAGTCATCTGCTGGAGCTGGAAATCTGGCGCGATGGTTCCGTGTGGGAACAAACATATTCCAAGGGAGTCCCGACCTCAAAGCTGAAGAAAACCGGCACGACGAAGAAGCGCGGCACTAAAGTGCACTTCGTTCCCGACAAGGAAATTTTTACCGTTACCGAGTATAACTTTGACACACTCGCTCAGCGGCTGCGCGAACTGGCATTTCTCAACAAGGGACTGCTGATCACCCTGACGGACGAACGTACGACCGACGCGAAGACGGGCGAGGGCAAGAAGACGGAGTTCAAGTACAACGGCGGCATTGCCGAGTTCATCAAGCACCTGAACCGCGGCAAGAGCGTGTTGCACGACAAGCCGATCTACATGGAAGCCGAGCGCGACGGCGTGGCGATGGAAATCGCGCTGCAATACAACGACGGCTACTCCGAGACGGTGTTCAGCTTCGCCAACAATATCAATACGGTCGACGGTGGCTCGCATCTGTCGGGCTTCCGCACCTCGCTGACGCGGACGGTTAACTACGCCGGCCAGCAACTTGGGCTGTTCAAAGATGTGAAGGAAAATTTGACGGGCGACGACGTACGCGAGGGACTGGTTGCCGTGGTTAGCGTGAAGTTGTCGCAGCCTCAGTTCGAAGGCCAGACCAAGGGCAAGCTCAACTCCGACATCGCGGGCACGGTGCAGGCGTTCGTCAACGAGCGGCTGGGAGGGTTCTTCGAGCAGAATCCGCCGGTCGCCAAGCGAATCATCAACAAGGCGATCGAAGCGGCTCGCGCTCGCGAAGCCGCGCGCAAGGCCCGCGACCTCACGCGGCGCAAGGGAGCGCTTGACGGCGGAGGATTGCCGGGCAAGCTGGCCGACTGCTCCGAACGCCAGCCGGAACGCTGCGAAGTCTACCTGGTCGAGGGCGAGAGCGCCGGCGGCACCGCCAAGCAGGGCCGTGACCGCCGCTTCCAGGCGATCCTGCCGCTGAAGGGCAAAATCCTGAACGTGGAGAAAGCGCGTTACGACAAGATGCTGGGCCACGA
>PLBD01000619.1 GCA_003135315.1 Acidobacteriaceae bacterium
GGAGCGGCTGGAGCGCGAGTACAACCTCGACCTGATCACCACCGCGCCGAGCGTCCGCTACAAGATCACGCTGACCGACGGCACCGTGACCGAGGTGGACAATCCGTCGCGCTGGCCCGATCCCAGCGAGATTGCGAAAATCGAAGAGCCGGTTATCATGGCGACGATCCTGACCAACGAGGAGTACGTTGGCGGGATTCTTAAGCTGGTGGAAGACAAGCGCGGCAAGCAGAAGGCGTTCGAGTACGTCAGCTCAACGCGCGTGATGCTCACCTACGAGCTGCCGCTGAACGAGATCGTGCTGGACTTCTACGACAAGCTGAAGACCGTCTCGCGCGGCTACGCGTCGCTGGATTACCACCTGGCCGGAGCGTGGGAGTCGCCGATGGTGAAGCTGGACATACTGGTTTCGGGCGACCCGGTGGATGCGCTGTCGATCATCGTGCATAAGGACTTCGCTTACGATCGCGGACGCGCGCTGGTATCGAAGATGCGCGAGCTGATTCCGCGGCAGATGTTTGAAGTGGCGATCCAGGCGGCGATTGGCGCA
The DNA here is from genome assembly GCA_003135315.1 of Acidobacteriaceae bacterium. Taxonomy (GTDB): domain Bacteria; phylum Acidobacteriota; class Terriglobia; order Terriglobales; family Acidobacteriaceae; genus Bog-257. Next base: position 551 of record PLBD01000619.1, read on the forward strand.
AAGGTCATCGCGCGCGAGACCGTGGCCGCGATGCGCAAGAACGTCATTGCTAAATGCTACGGTGGTGATATCAGCCGCAAGCGCAAGCTGCTGGAGAAACAGAAGGAAGGCAAGAAGCGCATGAAACGCATCGGGCGCGTGGACATTCCGCAGGAAGCGTTTCTAGCGGTGTTGNNGACCGAAATCGAAATTCGAGCGCTTACCGCCGATGATGTGGAAGCGTACTGGAGTTGCCGATTGGAGGCACTTGAACGCGACCCCGAGGCGTTCAGTTCGTCGGTCGAAGACCATCTGCAGCTTAGCCGTGACGAGATCCGCCGGCGCCTGACTGCCGATCCCGCCAACAACTTTGTCTTCGGAGTTTTTATGAATGGCAAGCTGCGGGGCACTGCCGGATTCGTGCGCGAAACACAGCCAAAAATGCGCCGCAAGGGACGCATCTGGGGCGTGTATCTGAAGGCCGAGATGCGCGGCAAGGGAATCGGCCGCAGCATGATGAAAGCGCTTCTACAGCGTGCCGACCAGATCGACGGACTCGAGCAGATTCTGTTAAGCGTTACCACGACACAAGCCGCCGCGATCGCACTTTATCGTTCGCTGGGGTTCGTCTCATTTGCCTGCGAGACTAAGGCACTGAAGATCGGTGGTCGCTACATCGATGAGGAGTACATGACTCTGTACCTGCTTAGGTCATGATTCTGATAGTGCTGCGGCGTGACTATTTCTTGGGACCTTCCGGAAAGAGCAGATCGAACTGCAGCCGCATGCTCCAGGGTGAACTTCCTGCGGGATAGCGTGCGTTACCGTAAAACTGCGCGGTGACGTTAATGGGCTGCGAGCCCATCTTAGTAATTCTGCCGATGCCGCCGCCCACCGGCACAAGCCAAACGTTGCCGCTTGCGGCCCGCCAATTGGCTTCGATGATCGGCGAGGTTGCAACGTACCATCCCTTCTTCATCTGGTACGTGACGAATGCCTGCAACTGCATCAGGTTGACGGGCGGACGGCTGCCGGAGCCGGCGACCGACCACACATTGTTGACGAGCGCGCCTATCGTCCAGTGTCCTGGTTGAGATAACGCCAGCACGGATGGTCCAACGCTGAACTTGCCTTGCCCGAGAACGGTGCTGGTTGCGGTGGGGATTACGAATGCAGGGCCGATGCCCCATATCAATTTGCGATCGCCGCGCGGGGCGAGGAAGAACGTTTGCGTCGTGTCGCCTAATCCGAATTCGCCGCCGGAGTTCTGGTTCGCATACGGCTGCCAGCTGACCGGCAGGATGGTGCGGCTCTTGAGCATCCAATGCTCGTTGAGGTTGATGGGTATGACCGGCTGAATATCCAGAACGTTCTGGGTGCGATCGTAGGGCCCGTACTCGAAGTTGGTGTTGTTCTGCAAGGGAAGAGTGATGAGTTCGGAGACCGGGTTCTGCACGTCCTTTTCGAGTTTCGCTTCCGCCGCAGCGGCGGCGTCAACAGGCGCTGGTTGCGAGGCCGTCGGCTGCGGCGCAGCCGATGGCTGCGAATTCTGTGCGCAAAGCGAAAGACTGAAGAGAATCGCGGCTGCCAGCGCGAGCGAGCGCAACGTTATCCGTGGTGACAGGCTGGAACTCACAGTCTCGGCTCCTTGGTCGTCAGCAAAGCAAGACACGAATTCGCTGTCGTCGCTTACCTTATCGAAAAGGATGGGCGAGCCACACGCGGGCGGCCAGAAACGTAGCGTCATCCTGCAGAGGTTTGCTGGGAGAGGATTGTACTATGCCCGCTGCCGGGGCCGTTGTTTTGCAAGGATGGTTGACATCGCTGTTGGCAGTGCCTACGCTTGGACACATGGAAGTACACTTCTCGCCGGAAAAGGAAGCTCGTCTACAGCAGGTCGCGAGCCGCAGCGGCAAAGAGGCTGTTCAAGTCGTGGAGGAAGCGGTCGACCGCATGCTGGAGTACGAGACGCATTTCATAGAAGCGGTGGAAGAAGGCCGTGCGTCGGCGCGCCGCGGCGATTTGCTCGAACACGATCAGGTCGTCGAACGCATTGAGCAGATGTTGCGCTCGTGATGCGCGTCCGCTGGACGACTAACGCCGCTAACGACCTCTCTCGAATGGTTGAGCGCATTCGCGCCGAAAGCCCTGAAGCTGCGCTGCATGTTGCGCGCACGCTTTACAACGGTGTCGCCGAATTAGGGAAGTTTCCCAGGCGTGGGCGGGTTGGGCTGGTCGAGAACACCAGGGAGCTAGTTTTTCCTCCGTGGCCTTACATCGTCGTATATGAAGTGACCGGGGACCAAGTTGTGGTGCTCCGTGTGCGCCACGCTTCGCGCAACTGGCCATAGCTTGTCGGCCAGGTTGCCCCACCTATTCCCGACTTACAGAATGTAGCGCGACAAATCCTGGTCCTTCACGATGTCGGTGAGCTTGTCGCGCACGTAATCGGCGTCGATGGTCACCTGCTTCTCCTTCATGTCGGGCGCCTCGAAGCTGATGACGTCGAGCACCTTTTCCATGATGGTGTGCAGGCGGCGCGCGCCGATGTTCTCCGTGCCCTCATTCACGCGGAAAGCAAAGTTGGCAACCTCGGCCAGCGCTTCCGGAGTGAACTCCAGGCGCAGGCCTTCGGTGTCGAGCAGTGCGATGTACTGCTTAGTGAGCGACGACTTCGGTTCGGTGAGAATCTTGATGAAGTCTTCGACGGTGAGCGATTGCAGCTCCACGCGAATGGGAAAGCGGCCTTGCAACTCGGGAATCAGATCGCTGGGCTTGGAGACGTGGAATGCGCCGGCGGCGATGAAGAGAATGTGGTCAGTGCGCACCATGCCGTAGCGCGTGTTGACGGTGGTGCCTTCGACGATGGGCAGGATGTCGCGTTGCACGCCTTCGCGCGAAATGTCGGGACCGTGACCGCCTTCGCGGCCGGCAATTTTGTCGATCTCGTCGAGGAAGATGATGCCGGAGTTCTCCACGCGCTCGACCGCGATGCGAGTGACCTGGTCCATATCGACCAGGCGCTGCTCTTCTTCCTGGATGAGATATTCGAAGGCCTCGGCGACGTTCATCTTTCGCTTCTTGGTGCGCTGGCCGAAGATGTTGGGCAGCAT
>PLBD01000447.1 GCA_003135315.1 Acidobacteriaceae bacterium
CGGCGTTCTGGCACCGGCCATCAGAAGAGTGTTAGACACGAAGTAACGACCCAGGCGGTAGTGGGTTCATTTGATTTCCACAGGGACGCAGCGGCGGCGGGTCGTGCCAATGTGGGAAGTTAGCTTCCAAAATCTAGTGCAATCAATTGCAAGCGGAAGGACGAGCACCCATCTCATCTGTGATGCAGATCACCGCGCAACCATTTAGAAAGTATAGAGTTAACTGGTGTAAATCGGATTTCGTAAAACGTGGAATCTGGCTTGCTGGTAAACTGATACTGGAGAATAAATGAAACCGATCAATCGTAGCGGTTCTTGGGTTACGTTCGAGCATCGCGACCCACATGCGAAAGTGGTAGCCTTGGCGACCTCCTGCATTTCGACATCGTCCGAATCCGCTGGCCACTACAGCACCGTGCGCAGCACTGGCAGAATCGTCGGCATTAACGATAGCGTTAAAGCTTCACCCCAAACTGTTCAAGACGGCTCTGGATCGGCCCAAGAGTAAGCCCAATCGAGTAAACGGCGTGTACCGCCGCCAAATAATCCTTCTGCATGCCAGTCGGTACCGGAATCAAGTTGCAAACCTCCGGCACCTCCTGAATCTTGTGTGACCGAAATCCCTTCACGTAGGCGATAACCCTACCTCGGCGAGCATCGAATATCGGCCCACCGCTATTGCCAGGAACAAACAGGAAATTGACTTCGATTATTTCTCGGTCCTTTAACGGATGGCCATCCTTCATGTCGAGATCTGTCTTGTAACAAGACGTAGCAACGCCTTTGGCGACGCGATAAACAACAGCGCCAATAGTCAAATTGCCGCTAGAATCAACTGATAGCTGAGCCAATGGATAGCCAGCAACGCCTATTTCCAGACCAACCGGAACATCGGCGTAGCTCACCGGCATGTAGGCTTGATCTGGCTTCGACTTCGATATAAGGATTGCCAAGTCGCTGTCGGGGTACAAATGAATGTCTTTGCCAATGCCATCGTTAATCTCGTGTATGATCCCGTGCGACCCGTCCAAATTGTTCACTAGCCGATTCAGGTCGCCGGGTTGATGTGCCGAGACAGGAGAATCAATAACATGCCAGCAGGTCAGGAAAACTTCTGAACTTACAAAAAAACCGGACCCAAGGGGAGTGATGTCGAAAAGCCCATTGGCTGCGGGACGATGGCGAATGACCGAAAACACTGCGTGCCTAACGTCGGCCACGACAGCGTCGAAGTCGCGATCCTTGGTCGGAATCCTCCCAGTAGGAACCCATATCTTGGTCATCATTTTCTCCGTTTCACATCAAATCAAATTGTAACGACAAACGAAGTACAAAGCCTTTTTTATAGCCCTGCACGGATTCTGCGGAGTGCTGCTAGAAACAATACGCCGACTTGTTTTGCTCCCAGAATGGGAACGAGGAATTCTTATTTTTTTGTGGATTCGCCACTTCAGTGTAATTGACAGGAATAATGTGCACGTAGCATAGTCGCTACCAAGTTTTCCCGCTCCCAAACAACTTAAACGATATTTTTCACTGGGTGCTTCTCACCCCAGGAGCCTGACATGTGCGTCAAGCACGTACAATCCCGTTTACTCGTTACTGTATTGTCCTTCGCGCTGGCCACTCCGCTGCAAAGTCTAGCCGCCGATGCCCACAACAAGCCGCAGAATTACCCATCGGGGCTGAGTTGGGTTATGCAGGCTATGGCGGCATTGACTGGCGGTAATTCGGTCACTTCGGTCACTGAGAGCGGTACGGTCACGCGGACTCTAGGAGGGGACCAACAGCAGGGATCCATCACGCTCCAGTCACCTGGCCTTATGGCGAACCAGATCAGCCTATCTCTCCCCCGTGGAACCCTTTCGGAGACTCGATCTTGGCAAAACAGCCTTCCCGCCGGAACTTGGACGGGGTTCGATGGTGTCCAACACCCGATGGCCCAACACAATTGCTGGACGGACGCCGTGTGGTTCTTTCCCGCTCTTTCTTTGTTGGCAGACTATGCCGATCCCAATTTGGTATTCACCGATCTGGGCCAACAGCAATATCAAGGCGGTTCCGTTGAGCATATCCAGGTATACCGAACGGTCTCCGGTCTCAGTCAGTACGATCTCCAAGTACTGGCCATGATGAGCACAGTTGACTATTATCTCGACTCGCAAACTGCGTTGCCGGTCGGTATGGCATTTTCCACTCACGCTGACAACGATCTCAACGTAGGAATTCCAGTGGTTCTTGTGTTTACCGGTTATACGTCGGTGAGTGGGGTGCAAGTACCCATGCAGGTTGTGAAAGTTGTAAATGGCACGACGGTATTACAGATTTCCGTCGCCAACGTGTCCCTAAGTTACTGAGTCATCGAACGACAATCAAACACTCGGATACCACGAGGGCCGCCATGAATCGCCAGTTCATTCGGATATTAAGCTACGCTTTCCTCCTGTTGGCATTTGTTGCGCCGTACACGGCCGCGCAACAGCCGATCACCGGCACGCCGCCATTTGCAAGCGTCGCGGGCGGACCTTTCGACATAATCAATCTTTCCAATCTTGACGTGCATTTCTCCATCCCTGTATTCAGCAGGCCGGGCAAAGGAATGCCGTTCTATTTCAACCTCGCATATGACGGCCTTGTCTGGGTACCATACGATTCCAATGGCAACCCAAATTGGACGCCGATCAGCACCTGGGGGTGGAGCGATCAAACGAATGCAATTACGGGGTATTATACGTATCAGTGGAAAAGTGACCAACTTCCCGGTGGCTGCGTCCTTTATACTTGGTCTTCGTTTGTATACTATGACCCGCGTGGCACACTCCACGCCTTTTCAGGACAAGCGTCCTACCTTACTTGTGGCCATCAAGCGGAGCCGCTG
>PLBD01000329.1 GCA_003135315.1 Acidobacteriaceae bacterium
TGCGACCCAGTCTCTGAAGGCCATCTCTACCCGAATTCCTCGCCGCTCGCGGCCGCCGTCGCCATTCGCTTACGCACTCCGCTGGAAGAACGCGAGCAAGTCGGCGTTAATCTGGTCGGGGTTGGTGGCGGGCATGCCATGCGGAAAGCCGGGATACACCTTCAGCGTCGCGTTCTTCAGGATCTTCGCGGACGCCAGGCCCGCGGCGGCGATGGGCACAATCTGATCGTCGTCGCCATGCATTACAAGTGCGGGGATGTCGATCTTCTTCAGGTCTTCGGTGAAGTCGGTCTCGGAGAACGCCTTGATGCAGTCGTAACCGGCCTTCACGCCTCCCAACATGCCCTGCAACCACCAATGCTTGCGGATGCCTTCAGAAACATTTGCGCCCGGGCGGTTGTATCCGTAAAACGGCAGCGTGAGGTCCCAGTAGAACTGCGGGCGGTTGGCCACGTATCCTGCGCGGAGGCCGTCGAAGACGGACATGGGCGAGCCGAGCGGGTTCTTGTCGGTTTTCAGCATGAGCGGCGGCACCGAGCTGATCAGCACCGCTTTGGCCACGCGCTTCTGCCCGTGGCGGCCGATATAACGGGCAACCTCGCCGCCGCCGGTGGAGTGGCCCACCATGATGGCGTTCTTCAGGTCGAGCTTTTCGAATAGCACTGCCAGATCGTCGGCGTAGGTGTCCATGTCGTTGCCGTCCCACGTCTGGGTGGAGCGGCCATGACCACGGCGATCGTGCGCGATCACGCGATAGCCATGCTGGCCGAAGAACAGCATCTGCCCATCCCAGTCGTCGGCGGTCAGCGGCCAGCCGTGGGAGAAAACGACTGGCTGTCCTGTACCCCAGTCCTTGTAGAAGATTTGCGTTCCGTCTTTGGTGGTAATCGTCGGCATTGCACTCTCCTCTTACCGCAAATTTGTTGTTTAGTTTCGATGACGGGATTTTGTGGAGGATGCTGTGGGGGAAAAATTATTGAAGTCCCACAGTGTGGGATAGCAGGAATGCCGGGAATAGAAAAGCAGATCCCTCGCGGACTGAAGTCGGCTCGTGATGACAAAAACTAATGAAGCCGTTATTCGGCACGGCTAGAGCCGTGCCCTTTCAAAACGGCGCTCACAATGCCGCCCCTCCGGCCGCTCTTACTTGCCCGGAGCCTTCTGGGCGCTGGGCGGCAGCAGGTTGTTCAGGCGCAGATACATCGCTGCCTCGCTGTAATGGTCGGCCCAATTGGCGGCGAGGAAGATCAGGGCACCTCCGCGCGTGCTGGCGCGGCCGCCAAACAGCGTGACCGGCTGTCCTAGCGTGCTGTCGTCAGCTTTGGCCAGCACCGATTCGCAATAGGCGAAGGAATCCTGCAACGCCTTGGTCAAGGTGTCCTTGGGATCGGTCTCGCTGAGCTTCAGCTCGCGCGGCGGCTCGCCGGCGATGGCCGCACAGAGCCCGTTGTTGGACTGCGCAATGTGCAGGACCAGGTGCCCGAAGCTTATCTGGTCGGGCGTTGGGTGATAGCTGTATTTGTCGGCGGGCATTTCGTCGGCAGCGCCGGTCAGGTTCTTCGAGTAGCGCGTCTCCATCTGGCGCACCGTGACCACGATGGGATTGGCAGTGTTCGGCGAGGTTTCCTTGGCTTGTCCCGGCAGGACAGGGACGATAGTCAAGAGCATGAGAATTACAGCGGCAATGTGTTTCATAGTCTCTCCCCCCACATTTCAGATGGGTAGAGCATACCGCAAATGGAGCAGCGATGCTGTTTCGCTGTTAGCTGTTCGCTCTTAGCTCTTAGCTTTTAGCCAGAGCGGTTTCAGGTGCGATTTGTGACCCGTGGGTGGAGCACGCCTTTCAGGCTTGCATTTCAGAGCGCGATATGTGGCTCCGCGCTTTAGCGCCTGAGGTAAGGTTCTCCGTTACCTCAGCGGCTAAAGCCGCATCCATTTCCAAGGCGCACATGCACCGCTGAAGCGGTGCTCCACCCTCGCTCTGGCGAAAGGCGAAGAGCGAATAGCGAAGAGCGAATCGCGACCCTTCCTACTCGCAGAACACCCGCACCCGCTTGCCGGACTTGGTATCCATATCGACGTGCAGGTCGTCCAGCACATCGTTAGCGTGCTCGCTGAAGAACTTGGGATCGATTCCCTCCATCTGCATTTTCTCCACGACCTTGGGTGGCAGAAGAGTGCCAAGCTTCAGTCCCGAGCGCACAAAGCTGAGCGGCACGCGCACGTTGACGTCGTCGCCGCCGGGCCGCTCCATCTGCACACGCAGATACTTTTTGTGAGGCGTGGCAGGCGCGGCCGCACCGGCTTCGTTACCGTTGACGCCATTGCTGCCATCGACGTCCGGCGTTGCCGCCAGCTTGTCCAGCAGGCGCTCGGCATCGGCGGACGTGATCTTCCCTTCGGCCAGCATGTCCAATACTTTTCTGGTTTCAGCAGACATAACCGTTCTCCTGTTGCGATCTCAACCGAGTTTCTCCAGGGCGTCCTCAACCGTGATCTCGCCGCGCGAGAGCTGTTCCAGCACGTAGGCCCGCGGCGACGGCGCCTGCATCGACTTGTCCAGCGCCGCCCCAATCGCATTGAGCCGGTTCTTGACCGTGGGATAGCTGATGCCGAACAGGCTCTCCATTTTCTTGATCGAGCCGTGATGGCGCACGAAGGCCATCACGAACGCCTGATCTTCCAGCGAAAGTTGCGCCAGGGTGGGCAGGTCGATCTGCCCGTCCATCGAGACATTGCAGCCCGGGCAGGCCATGCGGGTGATCTTGAAGGGCTGACCGCATTGTGGGCAAGAGGTTTGGGAAGCCATGGTGATAACTCAGTTCGGAGACGATTATGCGATTGTAAATTGATTTTGTCAAGTACAAAATCAAATAAATCAATTTGTATATTGATTTATGTCGATTATCTCGGCTCGCGTCACATCCAGAGGATGATCGTGAGCGGCTCCACGCGCTCAAGGAAGCGGACGGTGTGTGGCAAGCCGGCATGAATTTCGAAGGCCTCTTCGCTGGTCCAGCGCGAGTGAATGTAGAACCCTCTTATTGCAATGTGCAGTTTTTTGGGATGCCAATAGAAACTGGAGCGGTCCAGTACTCAGAAGCGTGTCCACTCTTTTCGACATTCGCGATATCGAAGCTGACCAGAATCTCCCGCGCAGCGCCATGAAGAATCACTTCCTGGGGCATCAAAAGGATAATGTGACTGAATGTAAAGGTCTTGGTGACGCCAGCTGCGAGCCGCTCCTCCTTTATGTCGTCGAAAGAGTCGAACATATCTTGTCCGACAACTAAGTCCGGCCCGAAACTCGTGTCGATCACAACAGGCGTACCGTTGGAATCCAAGCGATAAAAGCGCTCTTTCGCAACGGAGACCCTTCCAAGTAACAGGGCCCCTTGCGACTGATTGCTGAGCTCTATATGTAAGTTAACTTTTATTGCAGCCGAAGCGGGCATACATTCGACTCCCTCGACGGCTCCCACAGAGGCCGTCGGTCGGGGTGAGTCCGTTAAGCCAACAATCAAAACCAGCGAAAACAAGCTTGAGATAATCATGGGCATCAGCTGTAGCAGTTGTAGGAAATCCGTGATTTGTTTACGAATTGCCTGGCAGCGCCAACAGTTCCGAGATATGGACCATCGTTGGGGAAAAACCCCGGATAGCCGATTACATTATCGGCTAATTCGTGCAAGATTGTGACCCTGAAATAAATAGCTCCCATACGACAGATTCCTTAAACTTGATTATCCGTCTGTCGCGCTACGCTCGCTCCAGTTTTCCCTTGCGGAGCCGGAAGCGAAGGCCGCGCCATTCCACTTCGCGGCCGCCGAAGCTGGCAATCCAGATCAGCAGGGCGACAAAGTCGCGCAGCGGCAGCAGCCACAGATCGCGGACAACGCGCGGGTCGTCCAGCACTCCGCGGCCGACGATCACCGCCGAAGCAAATCGCGTTGCGGTTGCGATCGCCAGTATCAGCCACGTCCACCAGGCAAACGGATCGAACAGCACGGCGAGCGCGGCCCACACCAGGCCGAAGGTCGCGATCAGTCCGAAGTATTGTGCCGGACGGCGGTCCTTGATGTTGCGCGCCCAGCGCATCTGGTGCAGCCAGAGTTCGCGAAACGAGTAGTGCGGCAATGCGGTTTCGACGATGGTGTCGGCGAGCTCGATCTTGTGGCCGGCAGCGGCGGCGCGCGCGCCGAGTTCGTAGTCGTCGCCCAGATAGTCGACCAGCGGCTCCAGTCCGCCGATCGCGTCCAGAACAGTTTTCGTAGTGGCGATGGTCGCGCCCAGTCCGAAGCGAATGCCGCCCTCCATGGCGCGCGCGACGAGGACTCCGCCGGTGAAGTCGGTGCTCAGGCCGAGCGCCTCCAGCTTCGAGCCCAGCGTGGTGCCGGCCAGCCCGCGATAGAGTGTCGTCACCATGCCAACGCCGGGCTGCGCGAACGGCGCCATCACGCGCAGCAGGTAATCGCGGCTGACGACGATGTCGCTGTCGTTGACGATGACGTGCTCGTAGCCGGCTTGCGGCAGCATCTGGACCAGGTTGCTGACTTTGCCGTTCAAGCCCAACTCTTCCGGACAATGAATCAAGCGCAGGCTGCGCAGGGGAAATTCTTCGCGCAGCTGCTCGACCACCGCGACGGAGGGATCGTCGAGGCTGTGCACGCCGAACAGCAGTTCGTACTCGGGATAGTCGAGCAGGCAATGGCTGCGGAAGGCCGCGTACATGTCCGGGTCAAGTCCGCGCAGCGATTTCAGAATGCTGACCGGCGGCGCGAACTTGCGGTCGATGGCCCGCCCGCGCTCGGCTTGAAAGCGCTTCGCGGCCCAGATCGACATGCCGAAATAGACAGTTCCGGCCACGCCCAGCAGGGCGCAGACTGCCGCTATGAGAATAAGGACGGATGGCATGGAGCGCTGTTCAGATTAGCAGAATGCGGAGCGCCCGCGGCTGCCGGACGGAAAGAGATCACGGCGGCGAATCTCGCTTGCATCTGGTTCGCCGCCGATGCGGGAGCGCTCGCGTGGTGGCGAGACGAAGCCGGCTTCCAATCCCAACGCCGGGTCGGAATGCCGGCCTGCAGCGTGATTCTAAAGTTCAGCTACGGCGAAATCTCCCAGACCACGCCGTAGCCGTAAGCTCCGCCGTACGTAGTTGTGCCGTAGACGTTGCCGTGCGCATCGACCACGGGAGCGGCCTGGGGCACAGCGCCGTCGGGACCGCTGAAATCATGCAACGGAGTATAGGTCCAGCAACAGGTCAGCTTGAAGACCTCGCCGTCTCCGGCGCCTGTGTTAACCGCGCCGTAAACATTACCCGAAGCATCAGGGGTTACGGCGGCATTGAAGTATTCAACGTTCGACCAGCCCGTCAGAGTCACCATCGTCCAATCAGGGTAGGTCAGCTCGAAGATGGTGCCGTACGTGACCAAAAAGCAATCGTTTACCACATAAGAATACGTGGCAGTGCCATACAGATTCCCAGCCTGATCTGCGGCCAGGTGCAACGGCGAGCCCCATTCATTCTGCCCACTGAAGTTGAAGTTGTAGAGAACGTTGTAGCCTCCGGCCAGCGTGTACACTGTACCCGTGCCATAGGCGCCGCCGCCCACGGTCATACCGTATAGACCCCCTTCGCCACTGACCACGCCCAGTGGACCAGTGCCGTCGCCAGGGGACCCGGGAAACGCGTGCAGCACCTGTATGCCTCCGTTCGTGAACTCATACAGCGTACCGTAGCCATTCGCGCCTCCCGAAGCAGCGGTGCCATAGATGTTTCCCGAAGCGTCGAGCACCAGACTGCCCCCCGGCTGCAATCCATCGGTGCCTCCCGTGAAGCTGTACCGCACCCTCTCTGTCCAGTCGCTGAGAAGGTTCGGCAAGGCATGCGGGAAGGGAGACAACCCGAAGAGCACGCCGTCGCCAAAGGCGCCTCCCCCACTCGTCGCACCGTACACGATGCCGTTGGAAGCCACTGCGGGCGGGCTGTCGGGGCCGCTGCCGTCGGTGCCCGAGAACGAGTACAGTCGCGTGAATCGCCAGCTCGAACCTTGGGGAGTCAGTTTGAACACCGTACCGTCCCCCGCATCGCCGCCCTCGGCTACTCCGTAGAGATTGCCGTCCGCGTCCATGGTCAAACCGGCGGGTCCAGCTCCGTCCGGTCCTCCGGTGAAGTTGTAGATCACGCGGAAAGTCTGGGTTGGCGACGGGGAAACGGTCACGACCTTGGCCTTCGCCACAAGCGCTTCATCGGATGCCCGAAGATTGGCGCACGTAATGGTGGTAGAGGTTGCGCTGCCCAGGATGGTGAACGATTCGGAAGGAATTGTGCCCAACGAGTTCTCCGAAGCTAAAGAAGGCCCGCTGTTTTCGTCCCAATAGACCGGATCGCCGTTGGGAACGGTGGCGTTCTGCAGGTTCACCCAGTAGGTGCCGGCATTCAGCGTCGGGCCGTTGAAGCTCGTCGTCTCGTTGCAGACGTTGTAGCCATAATCATTGTAGGTGCAAGTCCCCTGCGTGAAGTTCACGGTCTGATCGAAATAGCTGGTGCCGCCGTTTTCGCTCGAGGTGATGGACACCTCCACCGAGGTCAGGGTGTCGCCCGGGTTCAGCCACGCTGCGAAGCTCATGCCGGTAACGATGTCGCCGCTTGGCATGTTGAAGCTGTCGCTAACGATGTAGCCGAAATTAATTGTCCAGGCATCGGTGTTGCCGTTGGTTGGGCCGTTGTCGTAGATGTCGCTGCCATCCAGCGGACGGCGATGGTTTGTTGCCAGCGGCTTGCGCGAGGCTCGTGGCCTGGCCGGATGGGCCAGCCGCGACGCGAACTGCGGCATCT
>PLBD01000511.1 GCA_003135315.1 Acidobacteriaceae bacterium
CAGGCGATTGCGTAAGTTTGCGCTGTCTGTTCGCCTCTCAGCAAGACGTAGGTGTTCTTACCAGGCCATTACACTCAGAACCCACTCCCGGCGTTAACGAGTGCTATGGCGATGTGCGCTCTGTGAACTGAAGTCGATCAGTCGGGCGTGATCTCCCAGACGACACCATTGCCATAAGCTCCGCCATAGCTGGCAGTGCCATAAAGGTTGCCATTCGCGTCGACGAGGACGCTACTGACGGGGTATTGTCCGTCACTTCCCCCAAAGTAGTGCAACACCGTCTGGGTCCAGATGCCGTTGAAGAGTGTGAGCTCATAAACGGCGCCATCCCCGATGCCTAAAGGCCCGGTATTGGTCGTGGTGCCGTATATGTAGGTGCCTCTCGCGTCCACGGTTACGGGAGCTCTCGGATAAGCGCCGCCCTGTCCGCCAAACGCGTAGGCCAGAGAGTACTCAAAGCCTCCGTTTGAGGGACTCAGTTCGAAAACGGTGCCATGCTCATTGGGTCCAAGGTCGTTGCTTATGCCGTAGAAGTTCCCCTGGCCGTCGGGCGCCAAATCCGCTTGTGTCCAGTCACCAATGCCAAAGCCGTTAAGCCGAAGGAGGATGTTCTCGGTCCAGCCGGAACCGGAAGGCACCAGCTGAAACACACCTCCATAGAGCGCCCCGCATCCGTTGTTGGCGGTTCCGTACAGGTTGCCGGAGGCATCAAACACCAGCCCCGCCATAGGCGCATTGCAATCTACGTCATTCGGGTTAAACGAGTACAGAATCTGCTCGCTCCACCCGCCGCCGGAAGGCGTCAACTCGAAGACATAGCCGCCATCAAGCTGGCCGCCAAGCGTCACGGTGCCATACAGGTTACCTGCCGAATCGAAGATTACGTCGCCGCTGGCTTCGTCTCCATTATCTTGAGCGACGCGATAAAGCACGGTTTCCGTCCACGGACAGAGAACGGCTTTGCAGGCGGTAGCTGGAGGGCTGAGTTTGAAGACCGCCCCGCAGCCGTTGTGAAAATAGCTACAATCTCCGCCGCCACCGGCCTCCGTGGTGCCGTAGAGACTGCCGTCTGGCCCGAAAATTACTCGGGCAATGGGAATGGCAGCGTCATAGTTAGTCCCGGAGTCGCCCTTGAAGGCGTACAGCGGTGCGAGCGTCCACCCGGAACCGTGGTGGGTCAACTTGAACACGGTTCCACAACCCCCGTCTGTGCCGCAATAGCCGCCGGTGTAGCCGCCGGAGGCGGCCGTGCCATACAGATTGCCGGCCCCATCCATGGTCAGCCCGGCATACGGATTTGCTCCGTCGCCGCCGCCGGTGAAGTTATAGAGCACTTTGTAAGTCTGCGCCCCAGCCGGTTGCGTCGCGACCATGGTCAGCGCACAAAGCGTTACGAGCGCGAACGAGCGAAGTCGCAGGTGAAAAGTAAAGCGTGGCCGGGTTGCCATGAGGATCTCCTTTTGCGACTGTCGGGGTTACCATTCTGACGTTGGTCCCCTTACTCGTCTTTGCCGGGCACAAATATCACGCCATCGGAAAACCGCGTCAACTTAATTCTGCATTACGGTGCAAGAAGCTGACGAGAGGAGACTTAGGGCAAGAAAAAAATCCCCGAGTGTCCCGGGCACGACACCTCGGCGCCTTGATACCCCTCCTGGCGCCCACCGCATGCCCTAGTAAGCCACGTGTTTCTGGTGTCTTGCGCCGTAATCCACAATTAAGTTGACGTAACCGGCAGAACCGCGCAATAGTAACCGCGCCTGTGAGGAGAACCGCAATGGAAACACACGAGCAATCTACAGCTTCAGTTTCTGACAAGGGCTTGCGCACGCCAGCAGTTGTGCTTTCCCTGCTCGTCTTGTTCTCAGCGATTGCCATCGCCACTCCCCGCGCGGAGGCGCAGACGTTGAACGTACTTTTCAGCTTCACCAGGAGTGGCAATGTCGGATACACCCCCTACTCCGGCGTGGTCATGGACCATGCGGGAAGACTCTACGGCACGAACTCTGTTGGGGGAGCCTACGGAAACGGTACGGTGTACCGCGTAGCCCGCGCGGGTTCGGGCTGGATTGCGACTGGGCTGTACAGCTTCCAGGGAGAGCCAGATGGCGCCGGTCCCATGGCCAGCGTCACCTTTGGTCCCGACGGCACGCTCTATGGCACCACAAACGCCGGTGGTACCGGCCCGGGTGGAGGATACGGAACAGTCTTCAACCTGCGTCCCCCGCCTACCGCCTGCACAGCGGCGCTGTGTCCCTGGACAGAAACCGTGCTCTATCGCTTCACCGGCGGTAGCGATGGAGGCCTCGGAGGAGAGGACTATCTTCCATTTGCCGGCAGCCTGATCCTGGACCAAGCCGGGAACATTTACGGTACGACGCCGCTGGGCGGCGCTTACGGAGATGGTGTCGTCTTCGAACTCACCCGCTCCAGCGGAAGCTGGACCGAAAGCGTGCTCTGGAACTTCAGCGGAGGAAGTGACGGCTCGACTCCTTTGAGCGGCGTCATCTTCGACCGCGCCGGCAATCTCTACGGCACCGCTTCCGGCCAAGCCGGCGGCGGCGAGGTGGTTTACGAGCTCTCACCCTCGGGGTCGGGCTGGACGCAAAAGACGCTATACACATTTAGCGGCGAAGACATCGCCTGCCCCTCTGGCGGCGTCACCATGGACGCACAGGGCAACCTCTATGGCACCACAGGCGGTTTGGGCTCGTGTGGCGCCGGCGGCGAGGCGTATGTCCTGACACCCTCTGGCGGACACTGGGCCGTCAGCAGGCGGCACACTTTTGAGGCGTACATAGGTCCGGTCGAAACCCCCACCCTCGATGCGCAAGGAAATCTGTATGACACAATCCCCTCACAAGGCCTCGGCGGAGGACCAGGTGAAGTATTCAAGGTGACGCCGCCTGGCAATGGATGGACCTATACCGATTTCTTCGAGTTCAGCGGTAGCCCCGCGAGCTATCCCTTTGGCGAAATGATTGTTGACTCGAGCGGCAATTTGTACGGCACCGCCTCCGAGGGCGGACAGTATGGAGAGGGCGTCGTGTGGGAGATCACGCCGTGACGCTTTTCTGTTGCGGGATCGGTTGGCGATAGCAGGCCTTATCACAACTAACTCTTCCTGCTCCGCGCCATCGCCTCTTTTGCTTCTTTGTCGGCAGTTTTCCTGCGCTCGGTTTCGCGCTTGTCCCAGTTCTGTTTGCCCTTGGCGACGGCGAGTTCCACCTTCACGCGGCCATTGCGAAAGTAGAGCCGCGTGGGAATCAGGGTCAGGCCTTTCTGTTGGGCCTTGCCGACTAATTTGTTCAACTCGTTGCGATGGACCAGCAGCTTCCTGGTCCGCAGAGGCTCGTGGTTGAAGATGTTGCCGTGTTCGTAGGGGCCGATGTGGGCATTGATCAGCCAGAGTTCGCCGTCCTTGACCAGGCCATAAGCGTCTTTCAGGTTCGCCCGGCCGCCGCGGACCGACTTCACTTCCGTACCGCGCAGGGCGATGCCCGCCTCGAACTTCTCCAGCAGAAAGTAATTGTGCGAGGCGGAGCGATTGACCGAAGCATCGCGCTCGCCGCTGGCGACAGGATCGCGGCGACCGGCGGGTTTCTTCGGGGGAGGATTTTGCGGTGGTCGGGCCATGGTGGCGTTCAATCAGTGTAGGCTTTTCGAGGCCGCGTGAGAACATGTGCCGTCCCTGCGGGACTCGGATCAAAACTTCCACCTTACCCGGCACTCCGCGGCGCTCCGTGCTGGGCTAGACTATTTCGCGCCTACGGCGCTCGATTTTCGGACTT
>PLBD01000104.1 GCA_003135315.1 Acidobacteriaceae bacterium
GGGATTGTTGTGTTTGCTTGCGATGTCGAGATCAACGCCGCAAGCACGCCGGAGTCTCCAGATACGCTATATCGCTGGCGAGGTGAGCTGATTTGAGATGCAGTGATGCCATTCCGCCATCCGCTTGAGCTTGCCATACCCCACACGCAGAATCTGCGCCGTGCGACGCGCTAGCTTCACTGCCGCTTTCCACAATCGTGGTGGGTTCGGCAGACGCACTTCAGGGTGGGCGCTGCGCGAACGCGCAAAGCGTGGTTTGTTGGCCATGCCGCGAACGCTGTTGTCGAACGCCCAGCAATAGTGGCAATCAAGGTTGCACTTCCACTCATTGAACAGGTACGCAATGATGGGATGGAAATCTCCAGGCAGGATGCGGGAGCGAATGAACGGGAACACCCAGCCCCTCATCGCGCGATAGATGTGTTTCGCCTTGTGACTGCGTTTTCCGTTCGTGGGGAAAAAATCGCCATCCGGCGCCGACATCAACTCAGGATGCTGAGGAAAGACCGGGGCCGGCAGCTTCTGCCCCTTGCGAGTTGGGGGCGGCAGAAGCAGACGCGACTGCTCCGGCGGCTTCATTAACAGGTCGTGATTAACAGGTCGTGGAGATGGACATCAAGTCGAACACTCTGGGCTTGGCTGGCTTCTTCCAATTGAAATTCAGCCATCCTTATGTGTCCTCCTACATACGTGACGAGCAAATCTGGTTGCCACGAAAGCAGAAAAGGTGGTCTAGTGTCAGTGGCGTACTCTGTTAGGCTGTCAATGAAGAGGCGCTTGCGTAACCAAGCCACGAATGTGCCGTTCGAACAGGGCAATGACAACAAGGACAGGTTCCCAAAAGCAAGAATACGACCCAAGAGTTCCCCCGCCCGTGACTATGCACTGTTCGGAACTCAGCAGTGGGTTTGTCCAGAGTATATCCGGCCCCTTCGCTGCACTCTTTCATGGCCAACTTCCTCCCGCAGTCGGGGCATAAGCGGTAAAAGAGACGTATTCCGTCGTGCGAAAACTCTGATCGCGGGATACCATGACGCTCAGGAGAGCAACCGAATAGCCAGTGCAACGCCCCATGGAAGTGGCTCATCGCTTTACAACCTCCGAGCTGCCAAACGGCCAAGCTTCTGGGCGGGCGATTCTGGCTTTTCGCTGTGAAGCCATAACATGCGTCTGCGCCCGCCAGGACCTCTGATGAACTTCACTTGCACAAGCATTGCCTTTGTGTACATGCTGGAAGTTGTTATAGAAACAGTGATATCCTCGCCGCTATGGCCCTCTCACCGCCCGACATAGGTCACGCGCCGGAATATGGGCACCGAAGCGACAGATAGCAATATCCAACTACTTGGTAGCACGTGGCTCTTACTCAGGCGCTCGTGAAATCAAGTGGCAAGCCACATGCTCTTCTCGTAGGGGTCACCATCAGGTGAAATACCGATAATTCGGCTGGGAAGGGAGTCAGTGGCATGAGAATCCTCTATCTTAAGACCAATCTTTGCAGTGATCGGAGCGCACAGTACCTAGAAATGAGCAAATACGAGATAGTTGAAGCGGCCTCTTTCGATGACGCGCTAAGGCTCCTCAAAACTGGCTTCTTCGACGTGCTTGTGCTTGACGATCACGGCAATCCCGAGACGGTGCAGTTCACTGTTGGTGCTCGTGCCGTCCGGCCAGAAGTGCCGGTATTCGTAATGAGTGCCTGGGGCGCCGATCTCGGAATGGCGCTAGACTCAATAGAAGCGATAAACGAGCTGGCAACTGCTTGTTGACGTTCAAGCACTCTGGAAAAATATTTGTGGTAGCTTACCCAACTGCATCGGGCGCGCTACTTTTCCCAGAAGATCCGATTCGTCTCTAAGGGAACTCGAACTTCGGGATTGTAAGGAACAACGCGCACCGTGTAATCTCACTCACTGCGAGCAGCAGGCACGTTTACCTTGAAGGGACGCTGCTCCACTCGAGTCCCTTTTCGTCATAAGCTCCGGCTCTGTTCGCTCGCATATGAAGGCTGAATGTTCGAGGCGGTTCTCATTGTAGTAGGCTGACAAAGCTGCATCGCCTCGAAGTCGTAATCAAATTCGGTCCCGCAACTCAGGCACACTACATACGTCCGCTTCCTGGGCTTGGCCACCGTCAGCGGCCACGACAAGGCCCGATGACGGCAGCCGAAGATCAGTTGATAGAGAGCGCGTAGCATAAGTCACCTCCAGCACGTTACCTAAGCGAAGCCGCCGATGCCCATCCATCGCGGCCGGCTGGCGTCTTAAGGCCTTTGTGACAGCACTTCTACCGAATGAACGACGCCAGGCAATTCAAGAGCAACTCGCCTGCCATTCCGGCCGCAGCTCCGAGTATTTGAGGTTCGAACTAACCACGGTTCGCGGGCCAGAAGTTTGTGGCTACTGAGTCAGCCTGACAGGGTGGTGACCGGTTGGCACGCACTGGTGGGAGTCTTCAGCAGCAGTTAGCAGTGAGTCGCGGTCATTGGCGGCCACAAATCGTCCGCAGCGATTGCAATAGGACTCGACCAACCCGTAGCGGTATCAGCTTGCGCAACGACTGCACTCATGTCTTTCGAATCTTGTTTTCGGAGCGACGCGAACTCCGGTTTTAGGATCGAAATGAAGAGTCAGCGTGGCCGCACACTTAGCGCACAGCCACCAGTATTGCGTGCCTTGAGAAGAACAGGGCTGATCGCGAAAGGTGAAGAGCTTGCCTTCCCGCAAATACCGAAACTGCTCGTTGCAACTCGGATTCGCACATCTGCCTACCAATTAACCCCCCGACTTCTGGCGCTATGTCTGCCCATTTAAACGGAGAGTCCGGATACACAGGCGTCGACGCGTCGCTTTCAACAAGTTCCGATTTCAAGGTGCAAATGGTCTGCCAAGGCGGAGCTTGCGTAAATTCAGCGCATCGCGCTGTCAGCTCCTTCGTGACTGCCCTGCCAAGGGCGAAAGTCCGAATTTGGGCAGAGGGACGTCTGGCAAGGATGCCCCACGCGCAGGATTCCTGGACTTCGGCGCGGTTAACTTTGGCCTCTTACCTGCACTCGGACAAAAGCTACAATCCGGGGCGCTTGTTCGAGCGCCCGCCGTATTGCGGTCGGACTCGGGGAAGGCCTTGGAGCGCTTATTTTCACGGAGGAGACTGAGATGAGGTCTGAATTGGTCTTCGCGGCGCGGCACAGATTATGGAATCGGTACGCCCTATGTCAGGCAGCGGCAAAGGCCACGAGGAGGTTTCACAAAGCGCGCAATCGCATTCCAGACACGACGAATGACGTTTTACAGCGCATTGCTGAGTCGGACCGGGAGCCGGTGACGCTCGGCTCTGAGCACGACCTGGCCGACCGGCGGCTGTTTCGACTCTCGACACGGCGGCGTTCAAATGACGCTAAGATTTCAGCGGTTTACGACTTCGTACCCTCTGGAACGTCGCTTGCCCTTATTGGGAACGAGGCATCATGAATACCACAGCGACAGGAAAGCGACTAACCGCGGATGATATCTCCGCAATTGTGAACTGGGTGTGTCCCCGCTGCGGCGGTCGGCTCGGTGGGCCATACCAGGAATTCAGGTGCCAGGGACAATGCGGAAAGGACTGGCGTTCGGACTGGGAGAACAATCAGTCAAAACCGGGAACGAAAAGACGAACAGATGTCGCACATCCAGACAAGTCCTTCGCTCAAGCCATAAATCTCGCTAGACGATCCGGAAGGATAACACGTCTAGACGGCAGCGCGATTGTGGTAGTGCGTCGTCATGTTTTGAGTGTGCCTTACGAGAAGAGATAGGAGATAAAAACATGACGCGGAAAACTGAGAAGACAAAGTTTTGGACAATCCTCGCAATCATAAATATTGCTGCTATGATCTATCCCTTCAGCCAGTATGTTCAGGCGGAGAGCAATGACACACAGCTTTTCGCTGTCATACTCTTGTTTTGCATTGCGTTTCTACTGGCAGTCGCAGATACCGTGAGTGCGATCGTCGCCTACATGTGAGCTGCGTTGCCACGCTCGTTTCGAGAGCGCATGGCGCCGGGACAGGATTTATTGGCGGCGCAAATCGGGCTTTCGCTCTTAGCTTGAGGAAAGCGGTGATTGAGAACAGGAGGAGAGCAAGTGGCGGAAGAGTTGAGGTTCATGACCGAACTGGCGGTAGCGGCAGTGTGGGGCCTGTGTCTTTCTCTGGGAGTAGGTTTCGCGATCTGGGCCGCCATAGGATGGCTCTGGAACCGCTGGATGCGTTCAGCTACCACTTCACGGACACTGCACAAACCGGCAGGGGCATAAAGCCCTTGATGGGCCATCCCAAACTCCAAATCTCCGCGAGGTAACTCGCCCACCCACACACGGCCCGGGCTGCGAGGCCCGGGCTCCCGCCTCTCGCCCACGACCAGGGCCCAGCATACAACCGGTAAGCACGTGCCGGCGCCAGCTTGGCAGAAAGGAGCCACTAACCATGAAGGAGATGCTGGAAGATAACCGACTCTTAGAATCTAACCCAAGCAATGCAGGACAAACTTGCCCGCGAAATTACGCTTTCAGAAATGGCCTATGGAGCCGACATGATTCCTGAGGAAGAGCTGGAGATGTACGAAACCGGAGACTGCGAGGGATATGTTGACTCATGCGCCGATCTTGTCGACTCGATCGCTAGCAGAGTAAGCGACTAAGAAAGCAAGAACCATTGTTCCTCTTTCGATCCAGCCGGCAATCCGCATTGCAAGTACCGACAGCTTCAAGCCTCTAAGAATTTTGGCCGAAGAGCTTCACCACATTCGAGAGTCGCCGTCCTCTCCTGGCCCGTGGCTTCGATCAACTGACTGCCCGGATATCGGCATTGCCACATCGACGCCGACCAATCGGGCACACAGCTATTAGGGAAACCGATATGTTTCAGGGACATAGCTTTGGCAGACTACTTGCGCACGAATAAGGCACAGCACAGCAGAAGCGTTGCTGGGCGAGGTGACGAAATGTTTCGTGCACGACTTAAGCGACTCGCGAATGGGTCAATTCTGAAGATGGAAGGCAGGCTCGTAGAGGATTGGGCTGACGAGGCAAGGTCACTGGTGAACAGAGGCCCGGCTTCAAAAGGGCTGATCGTTGACCTAACTGAGGTGAGCTATGTCGATGGCGCCGGCGAGCAACTGCTGACATGGCTGAACAGTTTCGGCTCTGTATTTGTGGCGAAGGCAGTCTATCCAGCCGCGGTCTGCGAGCGGCTTGATTTATCGGTCCAAAATAACGTCGCTCTGGACGAAACACGCTATCAAGGTGTGCTGTAGCACACCATTATTCGCACTGATGAAGGAAGGAATCTTCATGTTATCGAATGGTCACAATCGAAGCGGCGATTCAACAGCACTTGGCAGCATGAGTCGCTTGCGTAGGCCGGAAAACTGGCGCACCAGGAAGGTGTCTTTCCCCCGCTCGCGGATGAAGCTAGCCATCCTCGTTGCTGTTCTCGCGATTGTCAGCTTGGGCGCAACGGGATGCAAAACGAGCCAGGCGGCTATTCCACAGATCATAACCGAGGTGCAAGTGGCGCAGCCTGTTCAGCGCGACGTGCCCGTTCACAATGAGTGGGTGGCAACCTTGGACGGTTATGTGAATGCCGAGATCCACCCCCAGGTCTCGGGCTACATCATCAGGCAAGATTACAAGGAAGGTTCGGTGGTCCGAAAGGGACAAGTCCTCTTCGAGATCGATCCGCGGCCGTTCCAGGCGACTCTCGACCGCACCAAGGGAGAACTTGCCCAGGCAGAGGCCTTGCTGGTAAAGAACAATCTGGACGTAGACCGTGATACCTCACTTGTAGCGCAAAAAGCTATTCCCAAAGCACAACTGGATACCGAAATCCAGGCCAAGCTCGCGGCCGAGGCTGCAGTCGCATCAGGAAAGGCGGCGGTCGAACGTGCGGAACTAGATCTCGGCTGGACGAAAGTCACATCTCTGGTGGATGGTATTGCCGGCATTGCGGAAGTCCAGATGGGCAACCTGGTCGGACCCAACTCCCACCTCACCTCGGTTTCGCAAGTGGATCCCATCAAGGTGTACTTCCCCGTCAGCGAACAGGAGTATCTGCGGGCCACAAAACTCAGCTCCAGCGGACAGTCAATGGATTTGTTCGACAGCTCACCGGAGTTGATCTTGGCCGACGGTACAGTCTACCCGCACAAAGGAAAAATCCTGCTGACCGACCGCCAGGTGGACATAAATACCGGTACCATCCGCCTGGTTGCTGCATTCCCGAACCCCGGCAACATCCTGCGCCCCGGCCAATACGCGCTGGTGCGGGCGAAGCCCG
>PLBD01000558.1 GCA_003135315.1 Acidobacteriaceae bacterium
TGTGGGCGGCGTAGAGATCCTGGATCAGGCCCATTAACCCGCGCCGGTCGAAGCCCGCGAGCTTCGCCTTGATATCTGTCCATGCTGGTTGGGATCGCGGCTTGCGCTTTGCCTCAGGCATCGGTTCAGAGGATGTAGCCCTGTGCGATCCAGTAGTGCCAGTCGCCGATGGCTTCCGCGGTGGACTCGTCCGGGTCGATGGCGACCAACTGAGCAAGCGGAACTGCCATTTTCCGGCCCTGCCATCGGATCAGCACGAACATGTCGTGCGCACAGTTATCTTCCGGCGCCATGCGAATCACTTCGACCGTTTCCCCTTTCNNTGCCATCCAGATAGTAATACCAGCCCATCGCCTGCTCTTCCGGCCGGGCGTCGACGATAGCTTCGTTCCCGATGCGGTCCTCGCGAAGCGGGTCTCTCCGTGGCTTCTTCATTGCTACGTTGCAAGGATACGTCGCACCGAGGTTCTTCCGATGCCGAGGCGGCGGGCGATCTCGGCTTTGCTGATGCCGGCCCGGTGAAGCTTCCGAATCTGAGCGGCCTTCCTGCCGACGGTAACGGGCCGGCCGAGATGCTTTCCCTTCAGCCTCGCTTCGGCAATGCCGGCGCGGATTCGCTCGCGGAGAATATCGTGTTCGAACTCCGCGAACACCGACAGCAGTCCCGCCATCGCTCGACCGGTCGGCGTGGTCAGATCCAGTGCTTCGGTGAGCGACGCGAAGCCTACGCCGAGTTCCGACAGTTCCTTCAGTGTGACGACCAGATCGGCGAGTGAACGTCCCCAGCGATCGAGTCGCCACACCAGCACGACATCGATCTCACGGCGGCGCGCCGCGTACATCAGCTTCTCGCGAAGTTCGCGCTCTACAGCGCCGGAACCGATCTCTTTGATCTGAACCGCGATCTCCCAACCGCGCTTCGCCGCATACTCTCGCATGGCACGCATCTGCATCGGCAGAGTCTTCTGATCGTGCGTGGACACCCGTGCATACAGGCCGACGCGGAACATTTTCGGTGGTTCATGGTGCTGGCCGAAAACCCTCTTCGATTTTGCTGTTTTCGATGCCCGTTTGGCGGTCACTTCGCGATGTCCGATGCGCAGGGCTTTAAGCTAATGCTTTCGGCCATGCGACCGAACCATGATATTACGCGGCCACGTCGGCTGCTTCGCGCCTGTAGTTCCACGGCATCCACTCCGCCGGACGCACGGCCACTTCTGCGGGATGCCGGAGTAACTCCGTCAGATAATCGAAAGGATTCATTTTGTTCAGTTCGCAGGTGTGGATCAGACTCATGAAGAGATCGCCCACCCGAGCCCCATTCGTCGTCTTATAGAAGAGTGCGTTCTTACGATGCAGAATCGCCTTCTTCAGTGCTCTTTCGACGATGTTGTTGTCGAGAGGGGCGCCCTGCTGTCGCAGGAACAGTGTCAGTTTTGCCCAGTGCCTCAGTAGATAAGAGATCGCCTTGCCCAGTCCGGAGTTCGGCTCTGTTTTGTGGTCCGCAAACTGAGCCTCCATCCATTGGCGCAGATCGTCCATCACCGGCGCGCTGTGCGTCTTATGAAAGTCCAGCCTTTCCTCCGGCGTCAGGCCGCGTTCTTTCGCTTCGGCATCGAAGCCGTATACCTCTCCCAGCGACTCCAGCACATACCGGCATTCGTCGGGAAAGCTCTCCGCGACTTCCGTAAACTGCCGTCTTCCGTGCGCCAGGCAGTTGGCCAGCAGGGTTTCNNGCATCGCACATCTGGATCGGCGGAGCCAGTCCGGGGGCGCGATACTTCAGGACATCGGCGAGGTTTTCGCCCGCATGCTTCCATCCGCTGAAGAACAGCGAGATCTTCCACCCGCCGCAGATCGACACGATACCGCTGGTGAAGGTTCCCGTGCGTCCATCGTCCCCGCCGCGCGCCATCTTCAGAATCCGTATGCCGGTGTCGTCGTTGTGCATCACACCGCCCTGCGCCGCCTGCCGGATGAACTCGTTCAGCACGGGTTTGAGCGACTTCGCGGCGGCCTCCATTAACTCCCACTGCGTTGTCGCAGGCAAGGGAATCCCCAGTTGTCCCTGCAGCCGCTTCATGCGGTTAAAGGGCATTCCTGTGCCATATTTCAAGAGCGCGATCATCACCACGGCGGTGGCATCGAACTTCTCCCTACCCGCCGACTGCGGTTCGCTCGCCGTGAAGACTTCACCACAGGCATTACATCTGAGCCGTTCCATCTCAAACACGGTTGCCTGGAGCGGTGGCCGTCCCACGATTCGCACCAGCGTTTTCGGTTCTTTCTGGCAATACACTTTTCCGTCACGGCATTCCGGGCAGACATCGCCAGACTTCAACAGCGCGTGCTGCACGCAGACCTTCTCCGCACCGGTAAAAGCGGTGGCCGGGTTGCGCCCGTGGCCGGTCGTGCCGGGCTGCTCCGCTGTCGGCCTGGCAGTTTCCGCGCCCGCTGTTGCCTTCGGTTCCAGCACGGCGCTGGTCTTCTCCGTGTTTCGTCTTCGCACCAGTCTTTCCGCCATCGCGTGCACTGCGGTTTTGAGCGTCCTGCCGTCGTTCTCATTCAGCGGCTCCCGCATGGCTGCGTCGATAATGCGGTCCAGTTCATCCACATTGACATCAATGCCACGACGCGACGCCTTCTTCTTCATGACTGGCTCAGTAACTCGCGGAAGTGTGGCGTCAGAGGATAACCCAGCACCTCTTTGATGGACCGATTCGGGCGTTTACTGGTGGAGTCTTTGCCACGCCCCGTAGTGAGGCCGAGCAGTTTCCAGTTGGCGGCTCGATAACAGGTCCCCCGAAAGCGGCCGGGATCGATGAAGGTTTCGGCGAAGTATACGGGATGGCCGTAGAGTTGTTCCCAGTCATTCGACAATGAGCTCGCTATGCGCCCGAGAATGTGCGATGCCAGATGCGGCACCTGAACCCAGGGCAGAATCAGGAACCTTGTGTTGTAGGCAACGAAGCGGATATTGCGCCGCCGCGCTTCGGCAGACCAGCCTATGTGGCGGTCGCGGCTGCCCAGGTGGCGAGGCGCTGAACTCCATGCCATGCAGGCGATGGGGCGGCCTTGCGCCCACACCAGATACTTCAGATGTTCGCCCACCGGCTGCTCGTATCCGAGATAGTGATGATGTTCGATGAGGCTGTTGAACAGGGGTTCGTCGGATGTTCTTCTCACCTGCTGAAACGAGATCGGACGAATGTCGATGAGTGCGCCGGTCAGTGGCGTCATATCGATCAGAACCGGTTGCGGTTTGTTTCTTTGTACAAACGGATTGAGCGAGATCTGACGAACCGGAGGCAGTTCGATCTCGCCAGCGCGGTGCAGCATCAGCAGAAGACCGCGACAGACCATATCGCACAGCGCCCCGTTGGTCTGTTTCCACTGCCATGCTTCGCACAACCGCGCCGATAACTTCCGCCGGCTCAGGGAAGGATGGTCGGCGATGAACTTTCGTATGAAAACGATGTCTTCGGCTGTTACCGCTCTGCCTCGATATCTCAGATCGACTGGCATTTGCTGCCAGTGTGCCAGAACCAAAAGCGGAACGCAAGGGCTGAAGCTGTTTTTTTACGCGCTCACTTTTCGCCAGACAGGCGGCGCTTCGGCGTCCGGGTTGCCTGCTGCCAGGAGCAACTGAGCCTGATGCGCTCGCAGGGTTTTCATCGACTCGTTACCTGTCGGCCACCACCTGAACCGGCCCTTCGATAAGCGCTTCGTGGCAATCCAGAATCCCTGGCCGTCATACTGCAAAAGTCGGATGGCTGTTCCGCGCCGGGTCCGGAATATAAACAGATATCCGGAAAACGGATCGGCATCCAGTTTCTCCCGGCACAATTGCGCGATCGAATCGATCCCCTTACGTCCGTCTATCGGCTCGACCGCAACCAGAATGCGGAGTTGGGGTGAGATCTGAATCAGGACGCCGACTCCCACAACTCCCGGCTGAGCGCGGCCAGATAGGAAGCAGGCGCGCCCTTTACGCAGATCCGCAGGCTGCCCCGACGGCCTTCCAGTTCGATCATGCACTCCGGAAGCGACTGTGCCGCCGGCGCCACCAGTTCCATGAATGCCGGCGGTGCGGTTCGCCGCGCAGTTCGCGAGGCCGCCGCCATGCGCCGCTTCAGATGATTCCATTCCACGCGCAATTCGGTCGAGGTCCGGCTGACGCCTTCCTTGCGGGCCACCTCGACAGCAGTTGCCCACAACTCGTCCGGTATCGCGGCCTTTCCCTGGCGATTGCGCCTCCATTCTTCAAAGCGGGCTTTGGCTTCTTCGAGACTGACGGTTGGAGTTTTGCTTCGCGGCATGGCCTTCCTCCTCGCCGG
>PLBD01000391.1 GCA_003135315.1 Acidobacteriaceae bacterium
CGCCGGAGTCGAAGGACCTCTATTATCTCAAGGAATCCTGGAGCCTACCGGTTCACAGGCGAGTTCCTAATTCCTGATCCCTTCTTCCAAATCCACGTGCTCGACGTTGTCTACTTGCCGGCCGAGAAAGCGCGTCGCCAGGCGCTTGAACTTGTCTGTCGAATCGGTCACGTAGAAGCGGAAGGTGCGATGCTGCGACGATCCTGCGGCTATAGGGGGCCTTCGACTCCGTTCGCCTATCGGCTCACTCCGCTCAGGATGACACATCAAGTTCTCCTCGACCATCTTCTTCACCACCCGTGCAGTCGATTCTGCTGAATCCACAATCTGCATCGATTCCGGTACGATCCTGCGCAGCAGCGGCGCGATCAGCGGATAGTGCGTGCAGGCCAGCACAAGAACATCAGCGCCGTCCGGAGCCTGGGCTGTCGCCTCGCCCAGATAAATTCGCGCCACCTGCTCGGTCACGGGATGCTCAATCCATCCTTCCTCCACCAACGGCACGAACAGCGGGCAGGCTTTCTCCAGCGATTGCAGTCCGTGGCGTTGCAGCGCATCGCGGTAGGCGTGGCTGCTCACGGTTGCTTCCGTCGCGATCACAATGGCGGCGTGGTTCTGGCTGACCTCGGCTGCCATGGCCGCGCCAGGCTCGACCACGCCGACCACGGGCACATGGGCCGCGGCCTTGATTTGCGGCAGCGCCAGCGCGGTTGCGGTATTGCACGCGATGACTAGCAGATCGATAGTCTGCTTCTCCAGAAAGCGCGTCGCACCGATGGCGTAGCGTGCAACTGTTTCCGCCGACTTGGTTCCATACGGCAGCCGCGCAGTGTCTCCGAAGTAGAGATAGTGCGCGGGCAACTGCTCGGCCATGGCTTTCAGCACGGTGAGGCCGCCGACGCCTGAGTCGAACACTCCAATGCGAGGTAATGTCACTGCATGTCCTTTACGGCCTGGCCAAGGTTGCCGGCCTCGTAGAAGCGCCTCAGGTCGGCATGTCCGGCGAGGGTCTCGCGTTCCTGCCCGTTCACCAGGATTTTCACGCGCGCGATCTTGCTGTCATTCGCGTTCAGCGTCAATACGAGCGAGGCGACCGTGAGTTCCTCGGCGAGTACGCCGGAGGGATGCGCGTCAGCAAACGCGGAGTTCGTATCCACCACGGCCGTGTCCTCGTTCAGCAGATAAACCGAGCGCACATCGGAGGCCGGCCCGACGGGATGCGGCGACGGCGGTTTCAAGTATTGCGCCAGCAGCGCCCGCAGCACGGCTCGGGCGCGCTCGCTGCGTTCGGCGGGCAAGGCGATGTTGGTCTGGGTCTTGCGCAGAGTGCCGTCGCTGTCGTTGGCAATATATAAAATCACCGGCTCGGGCGGCCCATTCACCGAAGGCGCGACGATCAGTTGCTGCTCGGCAGCGGCCTGCGCGTCGCGCGCGACCTTGCGCTTCAGGTGCAAAGCGTAAAAGCCCAGCCCTATGGCAACGATCGCGAGCACGGCGAACATGACCAGGATGTACCGGGGCACCCGAGCTGTCCTGGTTTGGGGAGAATCAGGTTGGGGCAGCGTCATGGCCGCACCTCCGGCAGCTTGGAGCGCACCGCGGCAATGCCGGCGGCAATCGATTGCGCCACCTGCTCCTGATACTCCGCGCTCGCGATGTTGTCCACGTTGTCGTCGGGCGGAGCGATCTCAACTGCTATCGCAGGCGCGGCGATGTTGTTCATCGGACGCAGCGGCGCAACCAGCGTAGTGTTGGGCAGCTTGCGCGAATCCAACTCCGCGGCCACCGACCCGGCGGCCACGCCGCTCAATTCGAGGAACGCCGCTTGCGCGGTGTCCCACGGCAGGAATCCGTCGCGCGACAAATTCGCTGCCGGCAGCAGCGAGGTGAAGACATGCACGCCGCGTCCGGTATTGGCGGCGTGCAGCGTCACATACAGCGCCGGACGCGCGGCATTGACCGATGCGGCCCGCTGGTCGAGCGCGATGGCCACGTCGAAGTTGCGCAGCATTCCAGCGGCGATGCCGCGGCTGGCCAGCTCGCGCTGCACCCGCCGGGCAAGTGCCAGCACGACGTCCTTCTCCACCAGCGATGCAGTGATCGACGCCCCGCTGTCGGCGCCACCATGGGCCGGATCGATGATCACCAGAAACCGCGGGCCGGCCGGTGGCTTCGGCTGCTGCACCTGGGTTTGCGTGGGCGCTTGGGGTTCCGGCGTTGGGGCCGTCGGCGCGGGAGGCGGCGGAGGTACGGGCGCCACAATGATCGTCTTGCCGCCGTCGGCAAAGTTGGCCATCAGCGGTACTGATCCCATAACGTCGAGTTCAGCCAGTCCGTCGTGCTCGGCGAAGACTGCGCCGGTGATCACCGGATTGTCGAAGGTCGTGCTATCTTGTCCGCCGGAGACCACGGGCTCGCGGCGAAAAGTGAAGCGCACTCGGCCCGGCTCCGTGGCAATCGTGGGATTGACCGGGCTGGGGAAGCTCACCACCAGCTTCGGAGGGTTGCTCTTGTCCAGCTCCAGGCTGAAGCGAATGGGGACGTCGCCGATGAACAGGCGCCGCGCCGCGAGGTGCAGCTGGACCGGCTTCGCCAGCAGCTTGTTCAGGATCTCCTGCGCCGAACTCAACGGAACGTAGCCGCGACCGTTCTGCAAGACAAAATTTGCGGGCAGCTTGTAGTTCTGTCCCAGGACCTTCGCCTTGTCCTTGCCCTCATTGAACTGCGCCTCGACGGCACGGCCACCCGGCGGAGTGAATTTCACTTTGTACTTCTTGCCGTCGGGACGGGCGTCGATCTCGCCTATGGGTTCGAGCAGGTCGACCAGTCCGGCGTAAGGCTGACCCTTCACATCCAGCAGCGGAACGGAGTACGAGGTTTGCGGAGAATAAACCGTAAGCTGGTCTGCGGGCTGCGCCTGCACGGTCGCGAGATGCGCGATCATGGCCGCAAGCGCCAGCGCCGGCAGAACCAGGCCGAGCCAGAGGCGGGAACGGTCATCTGCCAGCGGGAACCTGAAAGTCATGCAATCGATCCAAAAGCGGAGTACAAGGTTCCCTCAACGATATATGCGTTGACCCGTGGTGCCAACTGCCAGCCGTCCAGCGAGCAACGCCGCAACTACTGCCCTCCCGCCGTACTCTCGCCTGCCGTGTCCACAGAATAGATGGTAAGCCCGCTCAGCATCTTGGGATAGAAGTCGGTGGACTTCTGCGGCATCACGCCGCCGGCAAACGCGATATCGCGCATCTGCTCAATGTGTACCGGATTCATGAGGAACGCCACTTGCGCCGCGCCTTTGGCCACTTCATCGATGGCTTCTCCGGCATCGCGGATGTATCTCAGGTGCTTTTGCGCGCGGATGTCCTCTTCCGACATGCCGAGGATTTCCTCCAGCACCAGCTTGTGCAGCTGCACCACGTCGAGCCCGCGCTGCTGCTCGGACAGATCTTTCAGCCGCGCCGTCTGCACATCCTTACGGGCACGCAGCAGAAAGCCGCCATGCGCCGTCACCGCCAGCAGTGCTGTGCCGTCCTTGCCGGCCTCATGCAGCCGGCTCACGGCCTGATGAACGTCCGATACCGGACCCACATCCTCAACCTCAAAGTACTTTTGCACCGCGGCGACCATCTCGAAGATGCTGAAGTCCTCCAGACCAAAGACCACGCGATGGGTGGGCAGGATGACCAGCCCGGGCGCATCCATGTTGACGAACGTGATCACGACGCGCTCATAGGGAGCGTCGAGATCGCCCTGCGACTGCTGCCGCATCTGGTTGCGATAGTTGAGGGCGGTTTCGTAGCGATGGTGGCCGTCGGC
>PLBD01000518.1 GCA_003135315.1 Acidobacteriaceae bacterium
GCGCCATCATGATGGTCGACGACGCGCACTCCTCCGGCGTGCTGGGCCGTAACGGGCGCGGCACGGTCGATCACTTCAAGCTGCATGGCCGCGTCGATGTTCAGGTCGGCACGCTTTCGAAGGCGATCGGCGCGCTCGGCGGGTACGTCTGCGGCACGCGTGATCTCATCGAGTTCCTCTACCATCGCGGGCGGCCGTTCCTCTTCTCCACGTCGCATCCGCCGTCCGTCGCGGCCACCTGCATCGCCGCATTCGACGTTCTGGAGCAGGAGCCGGAGCGCATCGAAAAGCTGTGGGAGAACACGCGCTACTGGAAGCAGGAACTGGGAGCACTGGGATTCAATATCGGCGGAGTGAACACGCCGGCCAGCGAGACTCCGATCACGCCGATCATCGTAGGCGACGGCCGCCTGACCATGGACTTCTCGCGCGAACTGTTCAAGGAAGGCGTGATGGGAACGGGCATCGCGTTCCCGACGGTGCCCGAAGGGAAGGCGCGTATCCGCACTATCATGACCGCTACCCACACAAAGGATGAGATGGACCAGGCGTTGGAAACGTTGAAGCGCGTGGGCAAGAGGATGGGGATCCTTGCTTGATGGCGGCCGCGCCACAGTTGGTCACCCCGGGGAGGGCCGTGCACGTTGCTGTTCGCTGGAACTCGTGGACATTGGCAGCGACTGCCCTGGTCTGCCTGGTTCTGGCGGTCCCGTATTTCCTTACCCATAATTTCGCGGTGCTCGGATTTGCCCTGCACAGGGGCTTCGCGCTCATCTGCCATCAGCGGCCGGAACGGTGCTTCTGGATGTTCGGAGCGCCGGTAGCCGTCTGTGCGAGATGCCTGGGAATTTATCTGGGTTCGGCGATTGGGCTGTTGATGAGGACGTCGCGTTCAGTCGCGATGCGTCTCTTAATCGTGGCGACGCTGATCAATGCAGTTGACACGGCGATGGAGTTCTCCGGGCTGCACGGCAATTGGATGGGAGTTCGATTTGCGCTGGGGTTGGTCTTGGGAACTGCGGCGGCGCTGCTGATTTCGTCGTCAATTTCCCGCGAAGGTCTGTCGCCGGCTGAAGCCGGCTCGGGCATCCACTAAACCGACTGACCCAGGACTAACCTCCTGGGCTAAGTTTGTCTCGCCCTTCAGGCTCCGAGTATGCCGATTTCTTACAGCGTTGTTTACCACGAATCCGTGCAGAGATTTGTCGTCAGTGCCGCTGGCTGAAGCCGGCTCACAATCAAAGTTGCTTGCTTGGCGCTGACCTGAAGGCCATCTCTACTGGAACTCAACCCTCGTAGACCACTTTTCCACCGACAATCGTGACGACCGCTCGCCCGGTGAAGTTCCATCCATCGAAGGGCGTGTTTCTGGATTTTGATAGCGATTCGGACGCAACGAAGGCCCACTTCTTTTTGGGGTCGAAGATGGTGACGTCGGCGTGCGCGCCTTTGGCGAGGGTGCCGCGTCCGGCCAGGCTGAAGATCTTCGCGGGATTGGATGCGAGCAGTTCAACGATGCGCCACAGCGGTAGCTTGAAGTGATGATGCAGCACGGTAAGCGCGATGGGCAGCGCAGTCTCCAATCCCGTGATTCCGAACGCTGCGCGTTCGAACTCGACCTGCTTTTCGTGGAAGGCATGGGGCGCGTGGTCGGTGGCAATGGCGTCGATGGTGCCGTCGAGGATGCCCTCGATCATGGCGTCGCGGTCAGCCGCAGAGCGCAGCGGCGGATTCATCTTGTAATGGGTGTCGAAGTTGCCGACGTTCTCGTCGATCAGCGTGAAGTGGTGCGGTGTAACTTCGGCGGTCACGCGCAGCTTCGCCTTCTTAGCACGACGAACGGCTTCCAGCGCCTCCCGCGTAGAGATGTGGGCGACATGCATGTGACCCTTAGTCTCGCGTGCCAGGGCGATGTCCCGCTCCACCACGGTGTACTCCGCGGAGTTCGGCATGCCGTGCACGCCCAGCCGGAACGATGTCGGGCCATAGTTCATGGAACAGCCAACGGTCATGCGAGTGTCTTCCGCGTGCTGCACCACGGTCATGTTGAGGCGCACGGCCTTCCGCAGCGCATCACGCATTGCTCGGTCATCCAGAATCGGCTTGCCATCGTCGCTCACGGCCACAGCGCCGGCCTTTTTCAGGGCGGCGAAGTTGGTCAGCTTTTCACCCGCACTTCCCATGGTGGCCGCGGCAATGGGGAACACGTTCACCAATGCGCCGCGCTCGGGCGACTGCTTCCACCGTGTAATCTCAGCAGAATCGTTCACCCGGCCGGTGTTGGGCATGGCGCAGACGGANNTGCATATCGATCAGCCCGGGCGCAACGATGGCGCCGCGCACGTTCAGGGTTTGCTGCGCCTGACCACGGAGCTTGCCGGGAGGGGCAACGGCGGCGACCCGGCCATCGCGCAGCAGCACATCCATTTCGTGATCGATGCCGCTGGCCGGATCAACCACCCGCCCGCGCTGTATCAGCAGAGATTCCATTTCAGTGTTTCGCTCCCAGGACCATCGCCAGAATAGCCATGCGCGTCTTTACTCCATTGCGCACCTGTTCATGAATGCACGACTGGGGGCCATCGGCAACTTCACTGGCCAACTCTATGCCGCGGATGACCGGTCCGGGATGCATCAGAATAGCGTCCGGCTTGGCCAGCATCATGCGCTGCGGCGTCACCTGGTAGTGTGCGATGTAATCCTCAGCGCTGTGATGCCGTCCCGCCAGGCGCTCTTTCTGGACGCGCAGAGCCATCACGACATCTGCGCCCTGCAAAGCGGCGTTGAGATCGTGGCTGACAACCACTCCCGGCGCTAAAGTTGACGCGATCTCGGGCACAAAATCTTGCGGGCCGCAGAAGATGACCTCAGCGCCAAAGCGCGAAAGCAATTCCGCGTTGGAGCGCGCCACCCGGCTGTGATACACGTCGCCGACAATGACCACACGTAACCCGCGAAGCTCCTTCTTGTGATTCAGTATGGTGAGCGCGTCCAGCAGGGCCTGCGAGGGATGCTGGTGCATACCATCACCCGCGTTCACCACCGGCACCGACATATAGCGAGCGAGCAAGTGGGCCGAGCCGCTGTTTGGATGCCGCATCACGATCACGTCAGCCCCGATGCACTCCACGGTCCAGCCGGTGTCGATCAGCGACTCGCCCTTCTCGATGCTGGAGGAAGTCGTTGTCACCAGAGTCGTCACAGCGCCCAGCGCCTTGGCAGCAAACTCGAACGAAGTTCGAGTTCGAGTGGAAGCTTCGTAGAACAGCAGGACCACGCGCTTGCCATGCAGCAAGCGGGAAGGACGATTCGGGTCCATGCGCCTAGCCAGCGCCAGAATGGCTTCAATCTGCTCGGTCGTAAGCTGGTCGATGCTCAGGAGTGAACCCAGGGACGGTTTCATTTTTCTTGCGGCACCTGCTCCATCAGCAGCACCTTGTCGGCCTCGTCGCTCTCCTGCAGTTTGACTTCGATGAACTCGCTGGGCGTGGTCTGGATTTTGCGGCCGACAAAGCTGGCCTCGATGGGCAACTCGCGATGGCCACGGTCGATGAGCACGCAGAGCTGAATGCGCCGGGGGCGGCCGTGATCGAACAGGGCATCCAGAGCGGCGCGCGCCGTGCGGCCGGTATAGAGAACATCATCCACCAGCACAATGTCCTTGTCCCGGATATCGAACTCCATCGTGCTCTTTTTCACTTCCGGACGAAGACCCACGGCGGAGAGGTCATCGCGATAGAAGGTGATATCGAGCGTGCCCACGGGCACCGGCGTCTTCTCGATACGCCCCAGGATCTTCGCCAGCCGGTGCGCCAGCGGCACGCCACGCCGCATGATCCCAACCAGCCCGAGGTTGGCGGTGCCGTTGTTCTTCTCGACAATCTCGTGCGCCAGACGGACGAGCGTTCGCTCAATTTCTGAGCCGGAAAGGATTTGCGATTTCTCGCGGAGTTTCGAGGAGTCAGTGGAGGCCTTGGTCATGCCGCTCGAATCATACGCAATGCGGGAGGCGTGGGGCAA
>PLBD01000551.1:0-1180 GCA_003135315.1 Acidobacteriaceae bacterium
TGCCGCAGCTTCAGGCCAATCTGCCCACCGGCATTCAGGTGACCACGCTCACCGATCTCACAACCTCGATCGAAGCCTCGGTTTCCGACGTTAAGTTTGAATTGATGTTGACCATTGGGCTGGTTGTGATGGTCATCTTTCTTTTCCTGCGGAGTCTTCCCGCCACCATTATCCCAAGTGTAGCTGTGCCGCTGTCACTGGTTGGCACCTTCGCGGCAATGTACATCCTGGGTTACAGCCTGGATAACTTATCGCTCATGGCGCTGACCATCTCTACCGGCTTCGTTGTGGACGATGCCATTGTGATGATCGAGAACATCTCGCGCTACATCGAAGCGGGCGATCCACCGATGGAAGCGGCGCTCAAGGGCGCGGAGCAGATAGGCTTCACCATTCTCTCGCTCTCCGTGTCGCTCATTGCCGTACTAATTCCGCTGTTGTTTATGGGTGACGTGGTGGGACGCTTGTTCCGCGAGTTTGCCGTGACCCTGGCCGTCACCATCGTTATTTCGGCTGTGGTCTCGCTTACGCTCACGCCCATGATGAGTGCGCGAATCTTGCGCCACAAGGCAAAGGAGCAGCAGGGACGCATCTATCGTGCCTCGGAGCGGGCTTTCGAGGGGATGATTGCCTTCTATGGCCGGACGCTGAAGTTTGTCCTTCAATACCAGACGATCACGCTGTTGGTCGCGGTCACCACCCTGCTGCTGACGGTTTTCCTTTACATCATCATCCCCAAAGGGTTTTTCCCGGTGCAGGACACGGGCGTCATCCAGGGCATATCGCAGGCGCCGCCGACGATCAGCTCAAAGGCCATGGCAACCAGGCAACTGGAGCTTACAAAGGCGATTCTGGCAGACCCGGCAGTGGAAAGCTTGTCGTCGTTTATCGGTGCCGATGGAACGAACACCACCACCAACAGCGGCCGGATATCGATCAACTTGAAGCCGCTCGACCAGCGCAAGATCAGTGCGTCAAACCTGATCCGCAGGCTCAACTCCCGAGTGAGCCAGGTCCAGGGAATACAGCTGTTCATGCAGCCGGTGCAGAACATTTCCGTGGACGACCGGGTTAGCCGAACCCAGTACCAATTCACGCTTGAAGACCCCGATGCGAATGAACTGAATGACTGGACCAACCGTTTCGTCGGCCGGCTGAAGCAGTTGCCGGAACTGGAAGA
>PLBD01000551.1:1197-4245 GCA_003135315.1 Acidobacteriaceae bacterium
CACCATGTATACGCAGGTGAATCAGTACCACGTTGTGCTGGAGAGTCAACCGCAATTTCAACTGGACCCCAACAAGCTGAACCATCTCTACCTCCAGTCCAACGCGTCCGCCGGCGCAAGTGGCGCCGGGGCCTCTACCTCGTTTGCGGCTTCCGGCTCAAGTTCCGCTGGATCCAATGCTCTGACGACTCCGGCACTGTACACGCCATCGGCAAATGTCCTTGCGCCTCCTACGAACGCGCTTTCGCCAAGCCCCTTCTCTGCGTCGAGCACGGGGGCAAACTCTGCCGGTACCACCAGTTCGGCTATGAGCAATGCGGTGCCGCTGAGCGCTTTCTCGCACTTCGAGAAGACGACGGAGGCGCTGGCCATTACCCACCAGGGTCAATTCCCAGCCATCACCGTATCGTTCAATCTCGCGCCCAATGCCGCGCTGGGCGAGGCCATTACGGCGGTCGACAAGGTGCAAAAAGACCTGCACATCCCGCCCAGCCTGCAGGCCGGTTTTCAAGGCACTGCGGCATCCTTCACCGCCTCGCTGGCTAATGTGCCGTTGCTCATTCTTGCCGCCCTGGTCACTGTGTACATCGTGCTGGGTATTTTGTACGAGAGCTTTATCCACCCCATCACCATTCTGTCCACGCTCCCGTCGGCGGGCGTCGGCGCTTTGCTCGCACTGCTTCTCTTTCACCAGGACTTGAACATGGTCGCGATCATCGGCATCGTCCTGCTGATCGGCATCGTGAAAAAGAACGGCATCATGATGGTCGACTTTGCGCTGGAAGCTGAGCGGAAGCACGGCAAGAACGCGACCGACGCGATTTACGAGGCTTGTCTGCTCCGCTTTCGCCCTATCATGATGACCACCATGGCCGCGCTACTGGCCGGGCTACCGCTGGCTTTGGGAACTGGTTTCGGTTCCGAGTTGCGCCGGCCTCTGGGCATCGCCATGGTGGGCGGACTGCTGCTAAGCCAGGCGCTCACGCTTTACACCACGCCTGTCATCTATATCTTTTTTGACAATCTGGCGCAGCGTGTTTCGAAAAAATCGAACAAGCCGGCAACCGGAGACGCAGAACTGGCAGGGCCTGCATGAACATCTCCGCACCCTTCATTAAACGGCCCGTGGCGACGACGCTGCTCACAACGGCGATTGCCCTGGCCGGGGCGGTTGCATTTGGGGTGCTGCCGGTGTCGCCCCTGCCGGAGGTCGACTTTCCGACGATTTCCGTCAGTGCAGGCTTGCCAGGGGCAAGCGCCGAAATTATGGCATCGTCCGTCGCTACTCCCCTGGAGCGCCAGTTCGGTCATATTGCGGGCGTGACCGAGATGACTTCCTCCAGCACGCTCGGCAGCACATCGGTCACCATCCAGTTTGACCTCAGCCGCGACATTGATGGCGCGGCGCGCGACGTGGAAGCAGCCATCAATGCGGCGCGCACCTATCTGCCCGCCAACCTGCCGGGTAACCCGACCTATCGCAAGGTCAATCCTGCCGATTCCCCGATCATGATTCTCGGCCTGACCTCGGACAAATTCGGTCCCGCCAAAATGTATGACGAAGCCTCCACCGTCATCGCGCAGAAGTTGTCGCAGATCCAAGGCGTAGGGCAGGTCTCGGTCGGAGGTGGCGCATTGCCGGCCGTGCGTGTGGACGCAAATCCCACGCAATTGGCCAGCTACGGACTTACCCTGGCGAATCTGCAATCCGTGTTGAGCCTGCAAAACGCTGACCTGGCGAAAGGCCAGATATCCGACGGCATTGTGACCGCGGACATAGTTGCCAACGATCAGATCTCGGCCGCCCAGGACTACAAGCCGCTGGTCGTCGGTTATAGAAACGGGGCGGCCGTCCACCTGTCCGACGTCGCTCAGGTGACGGACTCGGTGGCCAATGTCCGTGCTGCCGGGTACCTGAACGGCAAGCGCGCGGTCATGGTCATCATCTTCCGCCAACCGGGCGCCAACATCATCTCCACGGTCGACCGCATCCGCGCGCAACTTCCGCTTATTCAGGCGACCATTCCGCTCGGTATCGATACCACGATTGTTCTGGATCGCACCACCACCATCCGCGCCTCGGTCAATGACGCGGAGATGACGGTGCTTATTTCCATCAGCCTGGTCATCCTGGTGGTGTTTGTCTTTCTGCGCAATGCCCGTGCCACGCTCATTCCCGGTATCGCGGTAGCAGTCTCGCTGGTCGGCACGTTTGCCGTGATGTATCTGTTCGGATACAGCCTGGACATCCTTTCGCTGATGGCCATAACCATTGCCACGGGATTTGTGGTGGATGATGCCATCGTGGTGATGGAAAATGTCGCACGCCATCTGGAAAGCGGCATGAGTCCCTTTGCCGCGGCGCTGAAAGGCGCGCAGGAAATCGGTTTCACCGTCTTCACCATCAGCATTTCGCTCATTGCCGTCTTCATCCCTCTGCTGATGATGGGCGGAATCGTCGGCCGTCTTTTCCGCGAGTTTGCCGTCACCCTCTCGACTTCCATCCTCGTATCCATGGTCGTCTCGCTGACCACTACGCCCATGATGTGCGCCTACCTATTGAAGGATGAACGCGCGGAGAAACATGGCCGCATCTACGAGGCCAATGAAAAATTCTTTGACTGGGTGCTGTCGTTGTATCGCGGTAGCCTGCATTGGGTGCTCGACCATCCGACCCTCACTCTGGTCGTGCTCTTCATAACCATAGGTCTCAATGCGGTGCTGATCGTCGAGATACCCAAGGGCTTTTTCCCCGTGGAGGACACGGGAGCGTTGTCTGGTGCCGTGCGCGGGCCGCAGGATGCATCCTTCCCCTCGATGGACAACTCCATCCGCCAGATCGGCAGCGTGATCAAGAATGATCCTGCAGTCGCGAATGTAATTGCGTTTACCGGCGGCGGTGGGGCCACCAATACCGGCTCCCTTTACATTGCGCTGAAGCCACTGGCGGCGCGCGACGCGAGTGCCGCTCAGATCATCAACCGCCTGCGCCCGAAATTGAGCCGGCTGCCGGTGGCTTCCGCTTTCCTCCAAGCCGTGCAGGATCTG
>PLBD01000508.1 GCA_003135315.1 Acidobacteriaceae bacterium
CGGGTCGCTTCGAGGACCGGCAGCAAGTTTCTTCAGGAGCATAGATGAAGAGTATTACAGGAAGATGAAAAGCCGTTGCATGGGAACTCAAGTACGCACCGCATTTAAGTCCTTTCCCGAGAATCTGAAATCCGGAATCCCAACCTGTTGAAATCCAGGTGTCATTCGCGGAATTTTCATTTTCTATTCATGGCTCTTTAACTCTGCCCACATAGGATTTCTCGCAGAGACTGTTGCCAACCTAATTCTTAGTTGTGCCCAGTATGGGGTGTTACTGGTTTGTTGTAGATTCCGTTCCGCTCAACTGTTGCTTTCAGGAGAGAAAATGAAACGAAGACTTGCCCTGGCGCTCACAGTCCTGGTTACCACGACCGTGTTCGCGCAAACCGACTCCCAAACTTCGAAGCCGGCGAGCCGTAGCAGTAGCTCGGCCCCGGTTGCGAAACAGCTGGAGGACATGAAGGACGCCATTTCGGCGCAACAACAGCAGATCCAACAACTACAGCAGCAGATATCAACTCGCGATCAGGCCATTCAGAGCCTGCAGCAGCAGGTGACGGCGGCGCAGTCGGCGGCGCAACAAGCGCAGGCGGCGGCAGCAGCGGCAGCCAACTCGCAGAGTACGCTGAGTGCCGACCAGATCGGCGGACTGCAACACGACGTTGCCGATTTGAAGACCGTTACTGGTAGTACTGTCAACGAACTACAGGAGACGCAGAAACGGGTCGCCGGATTGGAGAGCCCGCTTGCCATTCATTACAAGGGAATCACTATTACTCCGGGCGGCTTCCTGGCGGCAGAAACGGTGTGGCGTCAGCACGCCGAGGGCGCGGACATCAACACGGGCCTGAATTCAATTCCGTACTCCGGTTCGTCGCAGGCCCACATGGCTGAGTTCTACGGATCCGGCCGTCAGTCGCGTATCTCCATGCTGGCCCAAGGCAAGCTGGAAAATATGAACCTGACCGGCTATGTCGAGACCGACTTCCTGGGCGTTGGAACTACCTCCAACAACAACGAGAGCAATTCCTACGTTATGCGCCAGCGCCAGGCCTGGGGCCAAGCCGCACTGAACAGCGGCTGGAGCTTCACCGGCGGCCAGATGTGGAGCCTGGTGACGGAAACCAGAGTAGGCGAGGACAACCGGAGCGAAGCGCTGCCGATGACCATCGACCCGCAATATACCGTGGGCTTCAGCTGGGCGCGTCAGTACGCCTTCCGGGTAACCAAGAACTTCAACAACAAGGTCTGGTTCGGCATCTCGGTGGAGAACTCCGAGGCGACGCTGACCACGCACGGCAACACGGCCGGTTCCTACCTGCTGGGCGGACCGGGACTCTCAGCCGGCGCGTATAACGGAGCCATCAGCGGCTGCTCTACGTCGCCGAGTTCGATCACAACCTTGCCCGCCACGGTGGCTACCACTTGCAGCGCTATCGCGAACTACTCCTTCAACCCGTCGCCGGACTTGATCGCCAAGCTGGTTTTCCAGCCCGGCTTTGGACACTATGAAATCTTCGGTATCGGGACCGACTTCCGCGACCGCATCTTCCCCGAAGCTGGCGCGAAGACGCCTAGCCCAGCCGGTGCCTTCAACTCGGGTTCCTGGACGGGCGGCGGCGGCGCCAATGCCCGCTGGTCGTTCTACCAGAAGCATATTGACGTCGGCTTGCACGGTCTGGCCGGAATGGGAACCGGACGTTACGGAACGTCTGGACTGTCTGACATCACCATTACCCCGAATGGGTACGTGGCTCCGATTGAAAACGCCCAGGGCCTGCTCACGCTGGAATACCACTCTCCGAAGTGGGATTGGTACGGCAATGGCGGCATCGAGTATGACGGCCGTACTTCCTACCTGAACTCGAAGGGCGCTCCGGTAGGTTATGGCGCGCTCGGCTTCAATAACACGGGTTGCGGAATTGAGACCCTGCCCGGCACTTCGTACGGAGCGGGCTTCGATCCCGGCAGCCTGGCCAATTGCAACGGCGATACCAAGGACATTGTGGAAGGAACCTTCGGGTTCTGGTACAAGCCCTACAATGGCCCCAAGGGCCGGCTGCAGTTCGGCTTGCAGTATTCGTACCTGACCAAGACTGCGTGGGCGGGATTTGGCACCAAGCCCCCGTACTCCATCGACAACAGCCCGACAGCGGTGGAAAACATGTTCTTCACATCCTTCCGCTACTACCTGCCGTAAACAACGCGGGTGGCTGGTCCTCCGCCAGCCACCCGATTTTTCCGCTGACGATTTCTTCTCTCGCAAGCGCTCTACACTCTGACGATCATCACTTCCGTGGACTTGATCAGTGCGGCGGCTTTGTCGCCGCGCTTCAGCCGCATCTCGCGAGCGGCATCGGCAGTGATGATGGAGGTGATGTTCTGCCCGCCGATGGAAAGCTTGATCTGCGCCAGCAGGCCTTCAATCCGCACTTCCACAATGCGGCCTACCAGTTGATTGCGTCCGCTGATGGAGCGGAAGTTGGCCCGGCTCTCCGCCGGCTGCTTGCCCAGCGACTTGAAGAGGAAGGCGTCGATTTCGCTTTGCGGAATTCGGTGATGGCCGCCGGCAGTCTTGACCGTGCGCAGCTTGCCCTTGTAGATCCACTGCTTCAGGCTGGCATAGCTGATGCCGAGGACCACGGCGGCATCGCGCGGGCGGAGTAACTCCTCAGACTCGGGGCTCATAGCTGGCATTGTAGAGCAAGCGGCACGGCTCACCCGGCGGCTGTTCCCACGGCCCAAGTCAGGACTGCTCCCAGGACGGAACTGGCGACGCGATCTTCGCTCGCCAGTGAAGTCTTTGAGCTTGTCCGCCGATGGCTTAGTTGACACCCTGTGGGTAGCACAGAGCCGGGGACGACGCCGCATGAAGAACGTACAAAACGAACCGGGAAATGCGTTTCCTGAGCTGCCGCTGGCATTTGACCGGCGACGGCGGGAACGAATCGCCCTCAAGATCCCATTGCGAATCCTTACCTATGGTCTGCTGGTAGATAAATCGAATGACGGCATCTGCACCGACCTGAGCGAAGGAGGGGTCGCCTTCGATTGCGAAGCGGGGCTGAATGTTGGCGATGTGGTCATCCTCGAATTCCGCCAGAAGGGCGAAACCGCCTACCGCTGCCACGCCCGCCTTGCCTACCGCATGGGCCGGCGCTACGGAGCTTACTTTTTGGCGGGAGAGTGACGCCGATCAAGAACAGATCAGCTAAGAGGTTTGCAGCCGTTCCAATACGAGTTTGGCGGCGGCCAGGTCCTCGACGGCCAGTCCCAGCGACTTGAACACCGTGATCTTCGCCTGCGGCATGGTTTTGGTTCCGGCCAGCAGTTCGCCGAGCTCGGCATAGACGGGCGCGTTCGCTAACAACACATCGCCGGATTCCTTCATCGCCGCCTCGCGCGAATCTACGATCACCGCGCCGCGCATGGCGTCGTCGTCCACCTCGCGATTCTTCGGTCCAACCGCGCCCACGGCATTCACCAGGACGCCGGGCTTCAGCCACGCGCCGTGAAGCACCGGATCGGGCGAGTTGGTGACGGTCACGACGACGTCGGCCCCGCGTA
Organism: Acidobacteriaceae bacterium; assembly: GCA_003135315.1. Classification (GTDB taxonomy): domain Bacteria; phylum Acidobacteriota; class Terriglobia; order Terriglobales; family Acidobacteriaceae; genus Bog-257. The sequence goes on from PLBD01000508.1 coordinate 3,568, forward strand.
CTGCGTCTTCGGCACAGGTCGCCCGCCCGCCGATCTCATCGGCGAGCGCCTGCGCATTTTGCGAATTGCGGCTCCAGACGCGGATGTCGTCAAACTTGCGCACGACAGAGAGCGCGTGAAAGTGCGCCCTGGCTTGCACGCCGCTGCCGAGAATCGCCAGGCTGCGCGCGTCCGGGGCCGACAGCAGTTTGGTTGCGACTGCCGACACGGCCGCGGTGCGCATCTCCGTTATGAGGCGGCCATCCATCATGGCCAGCGGCTCGCCGGTATCGGCACGGAAGAGCGCGATCACAGCCTGGTGCGTGGGCAGTCCGCGCGATCCGTTGTCGGGATAGAGGGTGACCAGCTTCGCGCCCATGACATCGCCGTACACGGCAGGCATGACGCCCATGAAGCCGTGGTGCTCCCGTATCGACAGGATGCCGCGGACCGGCTGCACAACGCGTCCGGAAGAGAAGTCGGCGAGCGCGCGCTCCATGGCGGGGATGAGGGCTGCAAAGCTGAGCAAAGGGCGGAGTGCAGCTTCGTCGAGGAAGCGAAGCGGCGGCGTAGTGCGGGATGGCTCATTCATCGCTGCGAATCACCAGTCTGGCGAGTTGAGTCGCAGCCCGATCGGGGTCCAGTTGCCGCGACTTCTGGCACAATGAAGACTCATGCTCAAAGTGAAGAGGTTATCACCTGACGCCGTACTGCCGACAGTCGCTCATCCTGGAGAAGACATCGGCTACGACCTGTACTCCGCCGAAGAGCTGACGATTCCCGCGCACGGCGCGGCCGGCGTTCACACCGGCATCGCCATTGAGTTCGTGCCTACGGCAGGCGGAATCGTGAAGACCCGCTCCGGACTGGCGAAGAAGCGCCTGCTCTGCAATGCCGGAGTTATCGACGCGGGTTATCGCGGCGAGGTCATTGTGCTGATGGAGAACCTTGGCGATGCGGCCTACACCATCCACAAGGGCGACAAGATTGCGCAACTGCTGGAGCACCCGTTCCTGGCGGGCGAAGTGGCGGAAAGCGAGTTGAGCGAGGCGGCGCGCGGCGCCAAAGGCTTCGGATCGAGCGGGCGGTAGAGCATTCGTGATGTGGATTGATCGCTGTCGAACGGACGATGCGCGCAATGGACCAGCCAGTCCCCGGCAGCATACGGCCTCATGGCTGCTGATTGTCGCCCTGCTATTTACGTCGCGCGTGCTCGCGGACGACCTCATGGCCGTCGCCTCGGGGTTCAACTCACAGGCAGGCACTGCGTCCAGTGCGCAGCCAAAACAGTTCGACGCGGCCGGCGAAGCGCAACTCGTGGAGTTGCTGAACCAGGCCCGCAGCGCGCAAGGACTGAAGCCGCTGACCGTGGATGAGCGCCTGACCAAGGCGGCGCGCAAGCACACCGAACTGATGGCGCAACATGCGCAGCTCTCCCATCAGTTTGAGGGCGAGCCGCCGCTGCAAATTCGATTCAGTAATGAGAACCTGCCTTCGGACCGCCAGAGCGAAAACGTCGCTCTCAATAACCGGGACATCGCGTCGGCGCACGAAGGGCTGATGCATTCCCCACCGCATCGCAAGAGCATCCTTGATCCCGACTTCAATGTCGTGGGCGTGGGTGTGGTCCGCAGTGGTGAAGACATTTATGTCACCGAGGACTTCGCGCGCAAGCTGCCGGAATATTCGGAACCGCAGGCGGAGGCGAGCGCGCGCACGGCCATCGAGCAGTATGCGAAATCGCATAAGTCCCTTGCCCTGGTCTGGAAGGCGCGGCTGGAGCTTCGGCACATCGCATGCACCATGGCCCTGTACGACAAGCTGGACAGCAGCGATGCGCTGCGGCTGCCGGAAGTACACGGCGTGCTGGCCTGGACGGCCGACGATCCGGCGCAGGTGCCCAAAGGAATGGCGCAAGTGCTGGGGCCGCAGACGACAGGATACTCGCTGGGAGCGTGTTTCGCGCCGAGCGTCAGCCATCCCGGAGGAGTGTATTGGGTTGTGATGGTGACCTACTGACAGGAAGTGACTCCGGCTCCGGCGCTGAACTGAGCGAATACCAGTGAACCGCTCGAAAAGCCGACTCCTCGCGGGCTGAAGCCCGCTCGGAATAACAAATATAAAGGGGCTGCACCGGCGCAGCTAAAGCTGCGCCCCTTCAAAACGAATCGAAAGCGACTTTTTCAGACTGCGTGTGAAGGCGTGCTTCACCCGCGGAACCACGATCGCGAATTCGTTCATTGCCGTGTGCTAACCTCGGTTCGAGTATGGGGGAGACATCGCAAATTTACGTCGGCACCGCAGGCTGGTCTTACAAGGACTGGGAAGGAATCGTCTATCCGGCGCAGATCAAGAAATCGCAACACCCGGTGGAGTACCTGGCGCGCTACATCGACGTGCTGGAAATCAATACGTCGTTTTACGGCCACATTAAGCCGGAGTGGGGCAAACTGTGGTGCCGCAAGGCGCGCGCGGTCAATCCACAGTTTATGTTTACGGCCAAGCTCAACCGCGCGTTCACCCACTCGCCGATGGCCGTGGTGGAGAGCACGTCGGCCGATACCATCCGCGGCGGCGACGAAGACGAGCGCCTGGCCAAGGAAGGTCTGGAGTCGGTCGCCGCTGAAGGGATGCTGGGCGCAGTTCTCGCCCAGTTCCCTATTTCCTTCAAGAACACCAACGCTAACCGCGATCATCTCGACAGCGTCATCGAGAGGTTCAAGCACTTCCCGCTGGTGGTAGAAGTGCGGCACAACAGTTGGACCAATGAAGGCACGCTGCGCTACTTCATTCAGAAAGGCGTGGCCTTCTGCAACATCGACCAGCCGAATCTTGGGAAAGCAGTACTGCCCAGCGAGCATGTGACGTCGTCGATGGCCTACGTTCGCCTGCACGGACGCAACTACGATCAATGGTTCGACAGCGATTCGCGCAACGATCGCTACAACTATCTCTACACCGATCCGGAGCTGCGGGGCTGGAAGACGCGGATCGACGCCATTGCCGAAAAGGCGCAAAAGACGTTTGTCATCGCCAACAACCACTTCGAGGGCAAGGCTGCGGTGAATGCGCTGCAACTGAAAAGTATGATCCTGGGAAGGTCGGTACGCGTCCCGGAGATGCTGCTGAAGAAGTATTGGGAGCTGGGAGAGATTGCGGAGGCGGGAACGGTTGACGGCCTGGGTTGACAAAGCGATTTCAAAAGGCCGCGGGAAAACAGCAGATCCCTCGCCGACTAAA
>PLBD01000384.1 GCA_003135315.1 Acidobacteriaceae bacterium
TAGCGACCGCATTTACGTCGTGGATTCCTTCAATCGCCGGGTGCAGATCTTCCATTTCTATGGACTTGGGAAGCAGGCAAAGGGAGGCGTACAGTGAAGTTCAAGCTGTCAGTTGCCTGCTTGTTGCTATTGCTGCCCACGGTCGTTCTGCGGGCCCAGATCACCGGCGACGTGATCGGTACGCATGATCTCTCGCCCGGGAGTAAGTCGCCGATTACTGGCGCGCGTCCAGGATCGTGTTCCTACTGCCACGCTCCGCACTCTGGACTGGCGACCGGCCAGTCGCTGTGGAACCAGACGCAAACCAAAGCGAGCTATCAGCTCTACACCAGCACTACGTATCACCAGAAAGGCCAGCAGCCGGTATTAGGTTCCGACAGCAACCTGTGCTTGAGCTGCCACGACGGAACGGTCGCCGTCGGAAACACCATCGTGTCCGGGCAAGTCACCATGACTGGCTCCATGAACAGTCAGGATGTATTCGGGACAAACCTGCAGTCGTCGCACCCATTCAGTCTTCAGTTGCCCATTAAAGATGCGATCGACATCATTGCGACCCTGGTGTCGCAAGGTAAAACAGGCGATCCGACGGGAAAGATCAAGCTGATCAACGGGAACATTGAATGCACTTCCTGTCATAACCCGCATGTTCAGGCCATCGACAAGGTCTCGCTGAACTTCCTGGTCAAGGACAGTTCGAACGCGCAAATGTGTCTCGCCTGCCACGATCCGACGCGGACCATGTCCGGGCAGATCAACCCTTTGGCGGGATGGGCGACCAGCGCCCACGTTCTGGCAACCAACAAAGTATCGTTGCAGGCGAACCTCGGCAGCTATGGCACGGTCGCAGCCAACGCCTGTCTCTCCTGCCACGAGCCGCATAACGCTCAAGGGCCGATGCGCCTGTTGCGCCAGCCGAATGAGCAGGACTGCATTGCCTGCCACAATGGCAGTTCGAATCTGAACCCGGCCATCGCAAATGTCTACGCTGAGTTCGCCAAGATAGGACATCCGTTTCCTTCGGGCAACAATTTGCACGACGCCAACGAAAGCGTCTTGTTGAATAACAATCGGCATTCCACTTGTGCGGACTGCCACAACGGCCATTCGTCCGACCAGGTAACGATTTTCCCGCCGCCTCCGGCCATCCGCATGTCGCAGAATGGCATAGCCGGCATCAGTGCTACGGACGGCATCACCATCGTTGATCCTTCCGTCAATCAATACGAGAATTGTCTGCGCTGCCACGGTACCAGCTCGGGAAAAGTCGTCAATCCCATCTATGGATATTTGCCGGTGCGGGCGGTTTCAGCGGGTGATCCACTGAACGTCATTCCACAGTTCGCCGCTACCGCTACTTCCAGTCATCCAGTCACTCATACTCGCAGCAGTCAGCTGCCGCAACCCAGCTTGCTGCCTACGATGTTGGATTTGAGCGGCGGCACAACGCACGGGCGTGCGATGGGAACCCAGACCTTCTGCAGTGATTGCCATAACAGTGACGATAACCGGGAATTTGGCGGAGTGGGTCCCAGCGGGCCGCACGGATCCACGTTTAAGCACATCCTCGAGCGCGACTACGAGTTTAACCAGGCGCCCGCGCCCGGACAGTTGATTACCAACCTGTATCCCGACCCTGATCTGAGCATCAAGGGCCCCTATGCGATGTGTGGCAAGTGTCATGACCTCAATAATGTCGTCTCGAATGCAAGCTGGAACCAGCACGGCTACCACATTAATACTGGTTTCACTTGTTCGGTTTGCCATACCGCCCACGGCATGGGCGCGCGCAGCGGGACCATCTCCGGAGAGCGACTGGTGAACTTCGACATCAATGTGGTCGCCGCGAACGGCAGCCTCCCAATTTCGTATTCCAGGGCCACGAACACCTGCGTTCTGGTTTGTCACATGGCCGCACACAACGCCGACGGTTCCGTCACGCAGAACTCCTCGAAGAGCAATGGGACACACGGTGGTGGGCCTCCTGGCAAGAGACGTTGATCTTGGCGGCTGACGTCGGCCGGTAACAGAACAGCTATGTCCACGAATTCCAGTGTGCGCGAAGCGGCTGTTCCCGGCTGGTTACGCAATCTCAGCCAAAGCGCGCCACTGCAGATACTCGCGCTGGTGTCGTTGTTCAGCGTGGCAGCCCGGAACGGGGCCGTACGCCTTACTGCTCTGGCCGATTCCGATATCTGGTGGCATCTGCGCACCGGCCTTTGGATTCTGCAGACTCATGGCGTCCCACATAGCGGCCTCTTCTCGCAACATGCTTCGTTACCATGGATTGATTCCAGCTGGGGCTTCGATCTCCTTACCGCTGCAACCTACCGAGTATTTGGATTGCGCGGCTTGCCGATGCTGTTGATGATTTTTCAGGTGGGAGTTGCAGCGGCGCTCTTTCTGTTGGCCCGCGGTTCACGCCAGACTTTCTGGCCTGCATTGCTACTGGTAGCGGTTGCGCAGTATGGCATCTCTCTATTGCAGCTGCGGCCTGCGTTATGTTCCGTCATCCTGCTGGCAGTCGAGCTTGCAATCCTGTTTGTGAGCAGGCGCACCGGCAAGTCGCGGATACTCTACTGGCTGCCTGTTCTCTTCGTCGCATGGGTCAACCTCGACCGCCAATTCTGCTATGGAATGCTTGCCCTTGCATTGTTTTGCATTGCCGTCGGTGGCGAATACTTTCTGCGCAGGTCCGGCGTCGCATGGCTCGACACCGGGGGGCCCGCAATTAATCCTGGAACGCTGGGGGCGGCGTTCATAGCCTGTCTGCTGGCGACGCTCGTCTCTCCGTACACCTATCATTTGCATCAGCTGGTATGGCAAAGTGCAAGCAGCTCGGCCATCGACTGGTACCTGCGCGAACTTCATGCCATGCGCTTCCGTCAGCCACAGGATTTCCTGCTGATGCTGCTGGTGATGACGGCGTTCTTTGCGCTCGGACGGCGCCGCTCGCCCGACCTGTTTGCGATTTCGCTGTTGGTAGTTTGTGGGGTGATCTCATTCCGCTTTCAGCGCGACAGCTGGCTGGTTGTGGTCGCCTCGGTCGGGATTATCGGCAATGCGCTCGCAACATCGCTGCCTGAGGAAGGCCGAGACGCCAGTCGACGAATCCCTTGGACGCAGAAGCTGGTGATCGGAGGCATGGTCCTGATATTGCTGACGATCTTCGCGCTACGGCTGCCCCCAAACAGCGTGCTGATGGCCAAGGTTGGCGAGAGCTTCCCGGTGCGCGCCGCCGACTACGTCCGCCAAAACCGCCTTCCTCACCCTTTATTCAATAGCAATGCGTGGGGCGGATTTCTGACCTGGTATCTCCCCGAGTACCCGGTCGCCATCGATGGTCGCATTGACCTCTACGGCGATGCGGTCAACATTCCGTACTTCGAATTGAGCATGGCCAGGATTCCTCTGGAATCTCATCCCGACTTCGCCCAGGCGCAAACCATCCTTTTGGAAGCGAATTCCCCAATGGCCGAGGCGCTTGCAACGTTACCAGGCTTTCGAGTGGCATACCGGGATGAACAGGCGATAGTGCTGGTCAGAGAACGACGGTAGCTACGGAGTTCGATGCGCGAAGACAGTAGTATTCCCGATCTCTCGCACGCTGGCGCGGACGGCGCAGAGCAACTTGCGCCTGGATGCAACACGCCCGCGACCGTCTTGACCACGCGGTCACAGGTTTCGTGGTGGCGAGTCGGAGATTTCATAGTTCTTGGTCTGTGGATAGCGATCGTCAGCTTCACGATCCAGTATCACGAGAAGTGGGCGGACGAGGCCCAGGCTTGGCTGATTGCCCGCGACCTTGACCTGCGTACGATATGGTTTCATGAGTTGCGTTATGAAGGATCGCCCGGCTTGTGGCACACGATGCTATGGATTGCGCAGCACGTCTTCCACGCGCCTTACTCATCTATCAGCGTTATCGGGGCCGTCTGCGCTACGGCGGGAGTGGGTCTCATGCTGTTTAAGGCGCCCTTTCCCAGACCGCTTCGCTGGATGCTGGCATTCACTTACTTCATGGTTTACCAGTACGCGGTGATCGCAAGGCCCTACACGCTGCTACCCTTGCTGGCTTTTGCGGCAGCATACTTCTTCCGCGATCTGGAGCGTCCCGTTCGCATCACGGCGGTGCTGATCCTGCTGGCTAGCCTGTCGGTGCATGGGGCACTACTGGCGGCTTGTCTCGGGCTCGGCTATTTCACGGAGGCAATAAAATCCTGGCCCACACTCAATCATCACGTGCGGAAAGTGTTTGCGGGTTGCGTCGTCGCCATGCTGTTCATGTTTTTCCTGCTGTTCCTCGTCCTGAAACCCACAGCAGACGTGGAAGAGTTCGCCCCAAAGAAGATTGAGGCGCAACTGGCGGAATCGGAGAAGATAGTTCAACCATCCACGGAAACAAAGCTTAGGGCCGTGATCTCCGGGGCTTTTTTTGACGAGCCGATAATCTCCTGCCTGTTTCTGCTTCTTGCTGGCGCATGGTGCTATACGCGCAAGAAGCTGATCACGTTTGCGCTGCCGGTAGCGATGATGTTGGCGCTTTACGCCGTGATTCATGGCTATTCGCATCACCACGGGACGGTGTTTATCGCGGCGGTAACGGGGTTATGGATTGCTTGGCCGACAAGCCGGGAGGAACAGACGTTCACAAGTGAACAGCGCTGGGCCCTGCAGGGGATGATCGGGCTACTGGTCTGTCTCTTCGCGCTTAACATTTGGGATGCCGCGGTCGTGATACGGAATGAATATCTTTACCCCTACAGTGGTGCCGAGGACGCGGCTCGCTACCTCAAGGCGGTCGGCGCCGAGGAGAAAGGAGTCTTCGGATATCTCTATGGAATAGTGGGCGTAGAGGCGTATTTTAACCACAATATCGAAAGGAATCGCCCCACTGCGTATTTCCATCACGGCATACCCCTAATCGGCACCATGCTCGACGTGGACGCAGTGCGGAGCATGGCTCCCGAATACGTCGTGTTCTTCACCGAGCAACCGCAGTTGATGATCGACCGCATCAGCCGCCCGATGGACAATTTGGGCTACCGGATGGTCCATTTTTCGGACGGTTATCTGCTTTACAAGCGTGGGGTTTATGTCCGTCAGGCATACTTCATTTTTCAGCGTGAAGCTCGCTAAAGTCGGGTTACTTCCGGTCTCGATATTCTCTATTGCCGCACAAACACCGTAGCCAGCTGGTCCTCATAGATTTTGCGGAAGCGAGAATCGAGGTCCAGGGTCGAAACCAGTCCATCGGTCTTCTGCAGAAGAACGACCCCCGATTCATTCAAGACAGGATCACTGCTGTACGATGGGTCGCCATTGTCGGTCTTAAAGGAACGACCATCCATCTCGTCTCCGTACAGATCATTGCGTCCGTCGACGGAGACTGGGTATTGCGGCATGTACCACATCAGGAAGCCGCCCCAATCGAAGGTATTGTAGAGCGGTCCGGGTGGGGGATTCTGGCGCAGAAAGTTGACGGCGTTCACTGGAAACGTTGCACTGATGGCGCGATCGAGGCCGCGAGTGGTGAAGCCGGTGCCACGGGCAAACAACAGCAAGGTCACCGCGACGCAGGCAAAGACTCCAGCCAGTTGGAACGCGGTCTCGTGAGGCTCGTGCTCGGTCTCCTCAAACAAAGCATCTGCAATAAATGCCGCGGCCGGAATGCAGAGAAACCAAGCATCTCGCATGGTGCGAAAGGCCGCTACGCTGGCACATACCAGCAACGCCAGCTTGAACAGGTCAATTCTCTTCTGCCGGCCTACCACGAAAAATCCTGCGGCGCCTAGTAGGAGCTCCACATAATTACTGTAGGCACGGAAGCTGAGCGGCTGCAGCTCTTTGATCATGGAGTAGGTCAGCTTGGCATGCGAATACGAGACGATCACGCCGTACAGGTGGTAAGAGTACGGACCAATCAACGTGGCCAGCATGCAAGCCACAAATACAATTGTCAAAGGGCCTAAGGGAACGGCGGCTGGCGTCAGAAGGCCCGGTAGTAAACCGAACTGAGCGGCGACTCGCTGCACCAGGTTAACGCCCAGAAACAGTCCTACCAGGAACAGGCCATAGATAAACTGAATGTGCAGGTTGGACCAGAAAACAAAAATCAGGGGCAGCCAGTAAAGCTTTTGAACCTGCCCGACACGGTTTGCTTCGAGGATCAGAGTCAATGTGATGCTGAACAGGATAATGGAGAAAAATCCGGGCCGGGGCATCATGTCGAAGAGAAACGCCGAGCACACAATCGCGGTGAGCCCAAAGGCGGGCCAGAACCGGCCAGCGAGGCGTCGCAGCATCCAGAAAATGCAATAGGCCACTGCGAGCGTCAGCAGCACTCCGAACATTCCCATGCCAAGAAGCCCGAACCAGGCATAGGCGCGCGAGAGAAGTATCTCGTAGCCCCAGCTATAGGCAACCCACGGGCGGTTGGCGGCGGTGCGGGAAAGGATGCCAGTGTGGGGGAAGGCGGAGTTTTGCACGATCCAGTCGCCAACCTTGAGATGCCACCAGATGTCGAGGTCGCGAACGCAGTACTTCAAGCTCAATGCAATGAATCCCACCGCAGCCAACAAACCAGTGAGCGCGGCCATCTGCAGCAAGCGCAGCCGCAAGAGTGCGCGCAACTCCTGCACCGCACTCATAATTCAAGATACCTGTGGGCGACGGCCATCATGGATGGTTTCATTGTTCGGCGACAGGAGTAGGAACTGACAGGCGGGAACTTGCAGCGAACTCACTTACCGTCTGCTCTCCCGCTTCGCCGGCCTCATGATATTCGGCATCCTGATTGACCGCCCAGACATCGAACTTGCGCCCGCCCGCCATAATATTCTTGGCCGTGAGCATGGCCGTCATCATGGCGTGGTCCTGGTTGTTGTACTTGTGCATGCCGTTGCGGCCAACCAGGTGAAGGTTCGGGCAATGTTCTTCAAGCGCCTGGCGGATAGTTGCGACGTGCTGCAAATAAGCATCATCGTAAACCGGATATGCCTTGGGTTGCCGGATTACACAGCCATCCAAGACGTCGGCCTCTAGTCCGAGGTTCACATGCTCGATCTCTTTTTTCGCAAGGGCGATCAGTTCGCTGTCCGGAGCGGACCAGAGTCCGTCGCCCTCGAAGCAGAAATATTCCAGGCCATAGCAGCAGTAGCTGGGATCGGGAACCATCTCCGGAGACCACGATTTATAGTTCTGGACGCGCCCGACCTTGACCCCAGGATCGTGAATGTAAATCCAGTTGTCGGCGACACGCTCCTGTTCGCGCAGAATCAGGCCAACGGTAAGGAAGTCGCGATAGCGCAATGACTGCGCGGCGGTCACGGCTGCATCGGGGAGCGGCGGCTGGATTTGTGCCACCAGTTGCCGCATGGGCATGGATGAAATCAAGTGTTCGCCGCGATACTCTTCTTCCTCGCCGGCGGCCGTTCGAGCCGTGACGATCCACGACTTGCTGAGCGAGTCGAAGCGGCACCCCACCACGCTCCGGCCGAGATTTATTTCTCCGCCCATCTGTCGAATCTTGCCGGCACAGGCTTCCCACATCATGCCCGGCCCCTGGCGCGGATAGCGGAAGGTATCGATCAATGTTTTGACGATATCTTTTCGATTACGAGTTTTTCGCTTGGGCAGCAGGGCGTGCTTTATGGCCGATGCCAGCGACAATCCCTTGATGCGCTGCGCCGCCCAGTCCGCCGAGATCTCCTGGCAAGACATGCCCCAGACTTTCTCGGTGTAGGTCTTGAAGAAGATGCGGAAGAGGCGCTCGCCGAACTGATTGACCACCCAGTCCTCAAACGACTTGGGGTTAGGCGTGGGACGGAGACGAGCTTTCACAAACGACAGCACGCAGAGAATCGACTCGAAGAAACCCAACTTGCTCAGCGCCTCGAAAGGTTTCAGAGGGTAGGCGAAAAACTGGCCGCGATAGTAAATGCTTGAGGAACGCGGCCGCTCAAGCATGAGATCACCAGCAATCTCGGTCCAGAGATCTTCCACGTCGCGCGACTTGGAGAAGAAGCGGTGCCCTCCGATGTCGAAGCGGAATCCTTTGTAGTTGACAGTCCGGGATATCCCGCCGACGTAGTCGGGATCGTTCTCCAGAACAACGACTGGCACCCCTTCTTTGGCGAGCTGGTATGCGGCCGTCAGACCAGCCGGTCCGGCTCCAACGATCACGGTCTTGAAGAGTTTCCTTGTCACGCCACACCTTCGTTTTCCCGAAGGGCTAAGCCCCACGGTACGCCACACCAACCTAAAAGCAATTGCAAGGCCTTGACCCCCGGCCTGGGCTGAATCTGTAAGTGCAAGCCAGACATTGGGTTACCCAAGGGAGGGTTCTTGCCCCTGGGACGGCCTGTCGCGCCAAATCACGCTCGCACTGAGGACAATTTCGCCGTCGGTCTTCTGGCTAGATAGAGCTTCGAGAGGGCTAAGCCGCTGAAAACAAAACATGCGCCCCGATCGTTGGACCAGTCTGACTTGGCATCAACTGTGCACTCTACGAGTCGGGCTCATTCGGAGTAGCCCTGCGGAACGTTTTATAGATTATGCAAACCATCCCCGAACAACTGCCCGACCTTGAAGTGCTGGGTTCCGGCGCGACTGCGCTGAGACAGGAAGAACATGCATGGGTCTGGGTTCTGGACTGGATCCTGCCGCTACTAACCGTCGCGGTGTTGCTGACGACCTGCATTTTGGGGTCAGCAAAAAAGGAAATTTGGATCGACGAAGCCTACACGCTGCAAGTCATCACGGACCACAGTTTGCCCCACATGATGCACGCGCTAGCGAACGCCGTCGACGGTGGGATGCCGCTGTACTATCTTGTAGCGCACGGATGGGGAGTGGTGTTCGGCACCAGTCTTTTGGCCTTGCGCTTGTTGTCCTCCCTCTTTGTCTGCGCTGGTGTCTTGCTGTTGTGGCATACTTTGCGCCGAGCCTATACGGCGTGGGCTGTGTCGCTTGCCGTGGCGGCTACTTCGGTGACGTCCGCGCTTCTGCTTCATCAGAACGTCGAGGCGCGATATTACGGCCTGTATTTTGCTTGCGCTGCCCTGGTTTTCGCCCTGCACGTCAGATTGGCATCGACGCCAATACCCTTCCACCGTTTAGTGCTGGCGGCGATGCTGGCGAATGCCGCGCTGATCGTGTCTCATCCTCTGGGTGTGCTGTATAGCGGTGCAGCCATAGCCGGTCTGACCCTCACAGACTATCGTTCCGGCAGACTTCGCTGGAGCTTGTATGCCTCGCTTGCTGCTTCCTGGCTGCTGCTGTTGGCATGGATCGGGCCGATCTTGAAAGTGCATGACCTCGCTGTACCCCGTAACTGGACGCCCATACCTACCATGACGGACGTACTGAGTTCGTTTGCGTTTGCCTCGCCGTGCCTTGCGTTCGGACTCTTCATGGGCACCGGTCTCCTCGCGCTCGCGCCGAAGGCCAGGAATGAATCCGAAGTCTCATGCAACTCCGCCCCGCTGCTTTATCACGCGTTCGCATTTCTGCTGCTTCCAATTCCAGTCGCTCTCGTCTCCTGGGGAAACTCCTCGTTATTCGTGGTCCGTTATTTCCTTCCCAGCTTGATTGGCGCCACGGCCATGATTGCATACCTGCTGGATGCCCAGCTGAGATCGGTTCGACTCAATGTCAGCTTGCGGTCTGCCTGGTGCGTTTTGTTGGCTGTCATTCTTGCGTGGCCTCTGGTTAGCATGGAAAGAACCAGAGAAAACAACTTTGAGTTAATCGATCGCAACATGCCGCTCGATTTACCGGTCATGGTTGTTGACGGGAACGTCTTTCTTCCATTGACCTATCTCACCCACAAACCGGAACGGCCTTACTACTACCCGCTCGATTGGGACGCGGCACTTCATTCGCGCCCAGGGGCTACCGTAGACTATAAACTCCTGCGGAATGCCAAGGCAGCCGGATATTCCAGCGACCGAATCATAGATACTCGGCAGGCTCTGTGCCTCTTCGATCGTTTCCTCGTACTCGATGATCCAAAGCTTGCCTGGTTTCGCGAGCGCATTTTCAATAACCCAGATTACCAAGTGGAGCACCTCGGCGATTTCACGGTTGAACGGCAGCTTTGGCTGGTGAAGAGGTTGCCCAACAGTACGCAGTGTTCGGAGCAGTAGCGCAAGCGCCAAATCACTCGCCAGCTACAGGCAAGAGCCTTGCGCACTCTACCGAGAGTCTGGAGCTTTCGATCCGCGCTCGGTAACGTCCTGGATGAAGCGCTCCAGCAACTGAACGCCTTGTCGGTGAATGGGGCCTTGGTTATATCGACGTGATAACAAACGGCACATTGGAAGAATGATGGTCTGAGAAGATAGCAGTGTGCTGGTGGCGACAGAAGCGCGTCCTGAGCTGCGAGGCTGGGTTGGTGCGACGGGCGTTCTTACCCGATCTGCACTATAAAAAGAGACGTCGGAGCACTTGGTGATTCGGCTGGCGTAAGCCAAGCGCCAAATCACACGCCAACTGCGGGCAAAGCCTCCCATTGCGCGCTCCGCCCATGGCTTTCTAGTTTTCCTAAATCATTGTTTTTAAACAATATACCATCTTGTATTCGCCTCGGCTGTTTGGCAATGCGTGTGCATTTCAACCTATGGCGCTTCTGTCTGGAGCAGGCCCAAGATGGCCCCGGAATGATGCGAAGGAGTAAGAATGGACAACTTAGCCGACCAGCCCAGCACTGCACGTACTCTTTGGAAGCCGGCCCAGACTTACACCATGGCCGCCCTCTGCCTGCTGATTGGCCTGGTGATTGGATACTTCCTGCGCGGCTCGGCCGCTCCCGCACCTTCCGTCGCAGCGGTGACGCCTGCCGGGCAGCCCACCGCAGATCCGCACGCCGGTACGGGCGCGCAGCCCATGCCAAGCCTGGATGACATGAAGCGCATGGCCGACAAGAAGGCAGAGCCGCTGCTAGCCACACTGAAGGCCGATCCCAAGAACGCCGCGCTGCTGAATAAAACCGGGCTCACCTACAAAGCTGCCCATCAGTTCAAAGAGGCCATTGTCTACTTTCAGAAGTCCCTTGATATCGATCCCAAGAACGTGGCGGTACGCGACGACATGGCCTCGTGCATGTACTACAACGGCGACGTGGATGGCGCTCTCGATCAGCTGAACAAGTCGCTCACCTACGATCCCAAGCACCCCGGAACGTTGTTCAACATCGGAATCATCAAGTGGCAAGGCAAGAACGACGTCAAGGGCGCGGTCGAGTCGTGGCAAACACTGCTCAAGCTCAATCCCAACTTCCCGCAGAAGGAAGCGATTGAAGGCCTGATCACGAAGGCCCAGCAGCAGCAAAACACGATGCCGCCGGCGACCCAGCCGAAGGGATAGCTGAAGGAAGTCCGGCAGTTGCTAAATCCCAACCAGCGCATCGAGCGTTACCGCATCCGATGCGCGCAAGAGTATTCTTAGATGTACAGGCGCGCCTGCGCTTTAGTCTCTCAGGGGCCGAGTTACGAGGAGGTAAGAACCATGCACAACCAACAGCAACTTTGCAGCCCACTTTTCCGTACTGGTTCGCGTGCGGCAACGGCGGCATGGGCAACAGCGATTGTGCTTGTTCTGACTGTTGTGCTGGCGCAGCCGGTAAAGGCCCAGACCTACCAGGTCATCTACAACTTCACCGCCGGCCAGGATGGGGCCTATCCCGAAGCTGGAGTGACCATGGATAGCGCGGGGAGCCTCTATGGCACGACGTATGAGGGTGGAACCTTGAACCGCGGTACCGTCTACAAACTAGGGCACCGCGGCACGGGATGGGTCGTGACCCCGCTCTACAACTTCAAGGGCCAGACGGACGGGGGTGCTCCCATCGCGGGAGTGGTGTTCGGCCCCAACGGCACACTTTACGGTACCACCGAATTCGGAGGAATCAATTGCGGTGAGGGATGCGGCGTGGTTTTCAACCTGAAACCGCCTATTACCATTTGCAAGACCGTAAGCTGTCCCTGGACGGAGACCGTGATCTATAGCTTCCGAGGGGACCTTGACGGAGCGAATCCTGGATTTGGCAGCCTCACGTTCGACAAGGCAGGCAACATCTACGGCACAACCTACTTCGG
>PLBD01000602.1 GCA_003135315.1 Acidobacteriaceae bacterium
CGATGATTTCGCCGTAGCCCTCCGGCGCCAGCACGTCGACGCAGAGCGCCAGGTCCGGGCGCTCCGGATCCGGCTCCATGTAGAACGCCTTCACCGATGCCGGGTAACGATGCACCATGACAGGGCGATCGAATTGCGATGAGAGGTAGGTCTCGTCGGGCGAACCCATATCGCCACCCCATTCAAACTTGTTTTCGACCAGTCCCTTGGCGTGTGCTTCCTGCAGCAGCTTCACGGCTTCATCGTAGGTAATACGCGGGAAGGGCGTGTCGATTTTCTCCAGCTTGGTGAGGTCGCGGCCAATCGTCTCCAGCTCAGGACGCCTGCGCTCCAGGCAGCGCTTCACAATAAACGTGATGAACTCTTCCGCCAGCTTCATCAGGTCGTCAAGTGTTGCGTAGGCAACTTCGGGCTCCACCATCCAGAACTCAGTGAGATGCCGGCGCGTCTTCGATTTCTCCGCGCGGAACGTTGGTCCGAAGCTATAGACCTTGCCCAAAGCCATCGCCGTCGCTTCGATGTAAAGCTGGCCGGACTGCGTGAGGAACGCCTGCTCCTCGAAGTAGTCAACCGGAAACAGCGTGGTCGTGCCTTCGCATGCTGCCGGCGTCAGAATCGGTGGATCGGTCAGCGTAAAGCCGCGATCGTCGAAAAAGTCGCGTGCAGCTTTGATGATCTCGGCGCGTACACGGAGGATGGCCGCCTGCCGCGGCGAACGCAGCCAGAGATGGCGGTGTTCCATCAGGAACTCGACGCCGTGTTCCTTTGGCGTGATGGGGTACGGGTCGTCAGGATTGACGCGCTGCACCACCTGCGCATCGCTGACGTCCAGTTCGTACCCCCCCGGAGCGCGCTTGTCGGCGCGCACCTTTCCGGTGACGATTACGCTGGACTCCTGCGTCAGTCCCTTGATCGATTCGAACAGTTCGGGTGAGACGGCCTGCTTGGCGACGACGCCCTGGATAACGCCGCTGCCATCGCGAAAGATGGGAAAGAGCAGCTTGCCGCTCTCNNCGCAGGTTGTAGAGCCAGCCGCGAATCGTAACGGTTTGCCCTTCGTGCTGGCCAATCTCACGGATGGTGGTGACGGGCGCTTCGGTTTCGAGTCTGGTGGATGAGTTCATGGAATTAAGTATTAAGTATGCACGTTGAGGGCGCAAAAGTCCCGCCAGGGGCGCTGCTCCGTTGACGTTGACATGGAACCACCCAAGCCCTACCTTGTTAGGGTATGGAAGTAGATTTTACCCCCGAGCTGCAAGCTAAGCTGACTCGTCTTGCCGCTGAGCAAGGTCGCGCTACGCAGGCAGTCGTGCAGGAAGCGGTAGAACGTTTCGTGGAATACGACGGATGGTTCTTACGCGAGGTGGAGAAGGGGCTAGCGGAAGCTGACCGGGGCGAGTTCATGGACCACGAAGAAGTTCGCAAACTTGTCGATCGCCGGTATCCCGGTTGATGCTAGTCCGCTGGACACGTTCTGCCGTCGATGACCTTACACGGATCTGCGATTACATTGACGAACACAACGGCGCAGCGTCGGCTCGCCGTGTCGCACTCACGATCTACGACGGCGTGAACTCACTGGCACAGTTCCCACAGCTTGGCCGTCCGCAAACGAAATACACGCGAATTGCCACTTCAGGGTCTGCCTTTTTTGGTCGTCTACCGGGTACGCAGCGAGATTATTGAAATCAACCGTATCCTGCACGGGGCGCAGAATTGGCCTTAGGGTCTCCTACCCCGCTTTCTCCAGCCTCCCAAACGCCTCCGCCATCTTCCCGGAAATGTTCTCGCCTTCGACGCCTTCAATCTCCAGCAAAATCGGCGGCACATGCGGAGCGGTGCGCAGCAGCGCAACCGCCTCGTTCCAGTCGATAGTCCCCGCTCCTGGCCACAGATGCGAATCGTGGTCCTTGTTGTTGTCGTGCACGTGCGTGGAGCGGATGCGGTCCTTCAAAGTGTGAAAGGCTTCCTTCACGCTTGACATGATGTGAGCGTGACCGAGATCGAAGCACACTCCGATATCGGTAAAGCGTCCGGCATGCAGCAACTCCATCAAGCTCTCTGGCGTGGAAAGATCGTTGGGGATATTCTCCACCAGTAGCTGCACGCCCAACGGCTTGGCAAAGGCGTGGAGGTGTTCCAGAGAACTCATGGCCGCTTCCAGTTTGTGCTCGCTGGCGGATTCATTTCCCACGCCGACGTGCTGTATCAGAAACTGGAAAGGCGCCTGTTCGGCCACTTCGAGCGCGCGCTTGATCTCGTCCGTGGCGGCGATGCGGTCGCGCTTCTCCACGGCGGCGATATTCACAGGCGTCACACCGCTGCGCCCCCACTCCTCATCGCTATACATGGGAGAGTGCATGGAGCGAAAAGTGACGCCGGTGCTGCGAAACCAGTTGCCGATCTCGCGAATGTGCTGGCGGTCGGTGTAGTTGAAGTGTCCGCGCGCGGCGAAGATCTCGATCGCCTCGGCGCCGCCGGCGACGAACTGGTCGAGCAAACCGGGATGCAACCGCTCACGCCTGGCGTACACCAGAGTGGACATTGCCCTGCGCATCAGAATCCCACCGCCTTTCCACCGCTGCGTCCGTCGCTGGCGCCCAGAAACTCGCCTGTCTGCTCATCGACAGCGATGCACTCGGCGTCGCCCCAATATCCTCGAGCCATTTTAATCTTGTGCCCCATGTGCTCGAGAATGCCGACGGTATCGGGCGAAATTCCGGTCACCTCCACCTCGATCTGGTCGGGCATCCACTGATCGTGGAATCGGGGAGCGTTTACCGCCTGCTGAATGTTCAGGCCGTAATCGACGACCCCCATCAGCGTGTTGGCGACGGAGGTGATGATAGTCGGTCCTCCCGGCGAGCCGAGCACAAGAAACAGCTTGCCATTCTTGAGCACGATGGTTGGCGTCATCGCCGAGAGCGGGCGTTTGCCGGGGCCGATGGCATTCGCCGGACCTTGCAGCAATCCGTACATGTTGGGCACGCCGGGCTTGGAACTGAAGTCGTCCATCTCGTTGTTGAGCAGGAAGCCCAGGCCTTCGGCGGTAACCCGCGATCCGAAAGTGTCGTTTAGAGTTGTTGTCACCGACACGGCATCGCCCTCGGAATCGACGACCGAATAGTGCGTTGTGTGGTCAGGCTCGGCAACCGCCGTCGGCTGCGGGTGCGAGCTGGCATAGCTATCGAGTTGCGAAAATACCGATGGCCGCCGGAGATCGGCACTGGGAGTGGCTCGGCGCGGTGCAATGCTTTCACGCCAGGCGTTGGCGTATCGCTTGTCAATCAGTTGTGCAACCGGAATCTTGGAGAAGTCGGGATCGCCCAGAAACTCGGCGCGATCGAAGAAGGCGCGTTGGAAGGCCTCGGCCGTCAAATGAATGCTCTGGGCCGAACGGTCGCCCTCCTTGGTCAGATCGTAGCCTTCCAGGATGTTGAGGATCTCCACCAGAGCGATGCCGCCCGACGAAGGCGGCGGGGCGCTGATGATCTCGTACCCGCGGTAAGTGCCGCGAATTGGCTGCCGCTCTTTGACCTCGTACTGCGCAAGGTCTTCGGTCGTGATCAGCCCGCCGCGCTTCTGCATGGCAGCCGCCAGTTCGCGCGCCAGCGAGCCATGGTAGAAGTCATTAGGGTTGTCGGCAATTCGCTGCAATGTTCTTGCCAGTTCAGGCTGCCTGAAGACCTCGCCAGCCTGGTAGTAGTTTCCGTCGCGCTGGAAGATGCGATGCGACTCGGGAAACTGTGCCAGATGGGAATCGCGAAAAGACTGCGCCTCTTCATAGTCGAGCATGAAACCATCGCGCGCCAGCCGAATGGCAGGCTCCATCACCTGCTTCAGTGCGAGCTTTCCCCAATGCTGCTCGGCATACACCAGTCCGGCGACCGAGCCTGGCACTCCGACCGACTTATAGCCGATGGTGCTCAGCCCGGGAACGACGTAGCCCTGAGCGTCGAGATACATGTTGGCGGTGGCTTTCGCCGGGGCCTTCTCACGGTAGTCGAGGAAGTGCACTTCACCATCGGGGCGGCGAAAGAGCAAAAAGCCGCCTCCGCCGATATTGCCGGCTGCCGGATAAACGACGGCCAAGGCAAATCCGATGGCGACCGCGGCGTCCACTGCATTGCCGCCCTGTTGCATGATGGCGACACCTGCGCGCGAAGCTTCCGGTTGAATCGTCGCGACCATGCCATGGGACGCATGGCTGGGACGAACCATGTCGCCGGCAAACGCGGGCGCGCAGAATACGCTTCCCAACACCAAGGCCAGCAGTTGACGCCTTAATTTCATAGCAACAATCACGGAACGCCCGCTTCGCAGCGGATCGAACACATGCGAACGCGAGTAAATTGTGAGGCTAGTTGACCCACCGCAGAGAGTCAAATGCCGTGCAGCAACGACTCACGGTGCCGACTTGTCTCTGCTGGCGGAACGTTATATGTTGCGAAGGGTAGCGATCCTTCAACTTTGTTCGCTCCGCACACTCTGTGTAGGATGACGCAGAGGGCTGTCGATTGAAGCCTATGCCTGCAACACAGCGACGAGCCGTTGTCATCGGAGCAGGTCCTAACGGTCTGGCCGCGGCCATCGTTCTGGCGCAAGCGGGACTGCAGGTCGACGTCTTCGAAGCCGAGCCGCAAGCCGGCGGCGGCGCGCGTACTCTTCCTCTGACATTGCCGGGTTTTCTGCACGACTTCGGCTCGGCCGTGCATCCTATGGCTCTGGCGTCGCCGTTCTTTTCAACCCTTCCGCTGAGCGACTGCGGGCTGCAATGGATTCAGCCGCCCGCGCCGGTGGCTCACCCTCTGGATGACGGCACGGCGGTGGTGCTGGAGCGTGATCTGGGCGAAGCAGAGGCCGCGCTCGGCGAGGATGGCAAGCAGTGGCGCAGGCTGTTCGGCCCGTTTGCGGAGCATTGGGCGCAACTCGCTCCGGAAGTTCTCAAGCCCGTGTCCCTGTTTCCGCGGCATCCACTTCTGCTGGCGCGTCTGGGATTGCTGGGATTTCCTTCGGCGAGTGCGATTGCTCAATTCTGGTTTCGCAATCCGCGGACAAGGGCGTTGTTTGCCGGATTGGCGGCGCATTCTATTCTCTCGCTGGAGGAGCCTCTTAGCTCGGCGTTTGGCATCATGCTGGGCGCCACGGCCCACGCTGTGGGATGGCCGATCCCGCGCGGCGGCGCGCAGTCGATCACTAACGCACTGTGTGATTATCTGGCGAGCAAGGGAGGAACGGTGCGGGTCTCGACGCGCGTCGAGAGTCTTGCCTCCGTCGGAAAGTACGATGTCGCGTTGTGCGACGTGACACCGCGGCAGTTGTTGGAAATTGCCGGCCCTCAATTGTCTCCGAGCTTCGCGCGGCGCCTGCAGCGCTATCGCTACGG
>PLBD01000198.1 GCA_003135315.1 Acidobacteriaceae bacterium
ACCTCGGCGATCACCGGCTGCGGAATCGACTGCACGCGTGTCATCAGCTCCGTACAGACGTCAAACACCTGGCGGTACTCGTTGATGTCGCGCCCCACCATCTCGCTCAAATCGTGGCCGGAGGAAAACACTTTGCCTGCGGCCCGCAACACGACCACTCGCAGCGCACGATCGCGCCCGATTTCGTTGATGCAGTCGATCAGCTCAGTCATCAACTCCAGCGACAGCGCGTTGCGCCGCTGCGGCCGGTTTAACGTCACAATCGCAATTGGCCCGTCGGCCTCGAACAAGATGTTCTGATACTTGGTAGCGGTGGTAATGGTTTCAGACATCACGAAGCTCCTTCGACTGCGGCGCGCGATTGTTGGCGCAGTACGTTCTTGCGGATCTTGCCCGTCGAGGTTTTGGGCAATGCTCCAAAGTGTACCGCCTTCGGGCATTTGAAATGTGCCAGGCGCTGGCGGCAGAAGTCGATCAGATCCTGCTCGCTGACCACGGCGTCTTCCCTGAGCAGCACGTAGGCGTGCGGCACCTCGCCCCACTTCTCATCATGCCGGGCAACAATCGCAGCTTCCAGCACGGAAGGATGCTCGTACAACACGCGCTCCACTTCAAGCGAGGAAATGTTCTCTCCTCCGGAGATGATGATGTCCTTAGCGCGGTCGCGCACCTCGATGTAACCATCGGGGTGCATCACCGCCAGATCTCCGGAGTGAAACCAGCCGCCACGAAACGCGTTCGCAGTTGCTTCGGGATCGCGGTAGTAGCCCAGCATTACGTTGTTGCCGCGCATCACGACCTCTCCCACCGTGAGTGCGTCCGCGGGAACGTCTCGCATGTCTTCGTCTACCACCCGCATGTCCGTCCCAAAAACCACGTAAGGAATGCCCTGCCGCGACTTGAGCAGCGCACGCTTTTCCAGCGGCGCATCGTCCCAGTCGGTGTGCCAGGCACATACCGAGTGCGGCCCATAAGTCTCGGTGAGCCCATAAACGTGGGTCAAATGGATACCAACCTCTTCCGCGGCCCGAATCACGGCGGGCGGCGGAGGCGCTGCGGCGATCACCATCTTTAGTCCCGATTCGAAACGAATCCCATGACGCGAGCAGTAGTCAGTGAGCGTGCGCACTACGATGGGCGCACCGCAGAGATGAGTAACGCCTTCATCCTCGATCAGCTTGACGGCCCGCTCGGCGTTTACTTCGGCCAGACAGATGTGCCGCCCTCCAACCGCCGTGACTGCCCAGGGAAAGCACCAACCGTCGCAGTGGAACATCGGCAGCGTCCACAGATATACCGATCGATAGGACAGCCCGTGTTCCACGACTTCTCCGATGGCGTTGAGGTAGGCGCCGCGATGGGTGTACATGACGCCCTTGGGCATGCCGGTCGTGCCGCTGGTGTAGTTGATGGAAATCACGTCTTCCTCGGCGGGCGGATGCGGCACTACAGGCTTACTGCTCTCGCTGAGGAAAGTTTCGTAGTCGGAGATGCTTCGCTCCAATTGCGGAATCTCGGTCCGCGCCGCCAGCAGCGGTGCGAGGAGGTCAGCATCGCCCAGCAGGATTCTGGCGCCGCTGTGGTTCAGGATGGTGGCCAACTCGCTGCTTTGCAGCCGAATGTTGAGCGGGACCAGCACCGCACCGATCAGCGGAACGGCGAAGTGTGCTTCCAGCGGCAGGACTCCGTTGCGCGCCAGCACGGCAACCCGGTCTCCGGGCGCGATCCCGGCCTGCTGCAAGGCCGCGCCAAAGGCATTTACACGCCGCTGCATCTCGGAGTAGGTGAAACGCCGGTCGCCGTCCACGGCGGCCGTGCAATCGCCATATGCGACGGCGTTGCGGCGGAGAAACTCCAGAGGAGTGAGGGGCGATATCATGAGTGCCGCCTTGGCTTAAGAAAGTTGGCGGCGATTATATCGCAGCAACTGTGGGAGGTCAGTGATAACCGCCCCCCCGAGGGCCATGCGATATGCTGATGGGCGTAACACCGGTTACGCCGGGGATTGCTGTGACGGGATACCGACACTTTGTGACAGGAATCACCTTGAGCCGGCACGCGGTAGTGCCACTATAAAAGACAGGTAACGAACGCCATCGCAGCATAAGCGCTGGCTGTGATCGCGATCTGCGTGCTTTTTGAACTCGATTTCGTTGGCGTGGGGTTTTGGACTTCAGTATCGTAGTCGTGCTATTCACCCGGCGAAAACAACCACCATTGGCTTGACGCAACCGAATTGCTGCGAAGGGACGTCTCATGGCGCGCATTGTAGAAGTCACGGAATTGCTGTTGCGTGAGGCGCAACAGAGCCTTCTGAAAACCAGCATGGCCCTCGATGACGTCGTCCCGGTCTTTGAAGACCTCGACAATGCGGGTTATTGGTCGCTTGAGTGTTGGGGCGGAACGGCATTTCATTCCAGCATCCGCTTTCTGAACGAAGACCCATGGGAGCGGTTACGCACCTACCGTAAGTTGCTGCCCAAGACCAGGCTGCAAATGTTGCTGCGCGGCCAGAACCTGGTTGCCCATCGGAACTTTGACGACTCCATCGTCAGCCGGTTTGTGGAGAAAGCGGCGCTGAACGGCATCGATGTCTTCCGCATCTTCGATGCGCTGAACGACGTACGCAACCTGAAGGCCAGCGTTGATGCCGTGAAAGCAGCCGGCAAGCATGCTCAAGGCGCAATCTGCTACAGCCCGAGCCCGGTGCATACGATCGCCGTATTTGTAGATATCGCGCAGCAAATCAAAGAACTGGGTTGCGACTCCATCTGCGTGCAGGACGTTGACGGCCTCCTCAGGCCCCAGGCGGCCTACGACCTGGTCAAGGGAATCAAGCAACGGTGTGGCAGCGACACATTGGTCAGCGTGCACACACACTCGACAACGGGCGTCACCCTGGTTTCGCTGATGAAGGCGATCGAAGCCGGATGCGACATTGTGGACACAGCCATCAGTTCCCTGGCCCTGGGCCCCGGTCACAATCCCACCGAGAGTCTGGTCGCCATGCTGGAGGAAACGGGATTCGAATCGCGCCTGGATACGGAGCGCCTGCGGCGCGTGAATCGGCATATTGCCGGCGTCCGTCCGCGATACCGCGAATTTTCTGATCAGGCCTTCGGGGTTGACCCGGAAACCTTTCAGCATGAGATACCGGCAGCGCTGATGCTGAACATGGAATATCAAATGAAGGGCCAAAGTACGCCGCACTTGCTTGACGACGTGGCGGAGGAAATCCAAAACCTTCGCCGGGACGCGGGCTATCCTGCCCTGGCCATCCCTGCGAGTGAAATCCTCGGGACCCAGGCGATGTTTAATGTTCTGCAAGGCAAATACAGCGTCCTCACCAGTGAGTTCGCCGACCTGATGCTCGGCTACTACGGCACGACTCTCGGGGACAAAGACCCGGAAGTCGTGGGCAAAGCAGCCAGCCGTCAGAACAAGGACGCGATCACTTGCCGTCCAGCCGACTTGCTGGAGCCATCGTGGGAAAGACGGCGAACCGAAGCCCTGGCCGTGGGCAGCAACGGCAGCGATGAAGATGTGTTGACTTACGCCATGTTTCCGAATGCGGCAACACGATTCTTCCAGACGCGGGGGGCGAAAGACACGCCGGAGTTGTCGAGGGATGCGCGGGGCGTACCCGAACGCGCCCCGGTGAATGCCGCCGGCAGCCCGACCGTTCCGGCAGAATCACGAACCTACATCGTCAGAGTCAGCGGTGAGGAACACAACGTCACGGTCACACCGGCGCAGTAAGAGTGGCTTAAGAACCAGATTTTCGATTTCTAATTCGACCCAGGAGGTCCAACATGGCGGCACCAACACTCAGACCGGCAAGCGCGACCATGGCAGAGCGCATCGCTGAACTTCGCGGGAAGCGTGCGCTGATCGAAGAGGGCGGCGGCAAAAAGCGTATCCAGAAGCAGCACGAGAGCGGCAAGCTCACCGCGCGCGAGCGCATTGGCAAGCTGGTCGATAGCGAAAGCTTCCAGGAGATTGGCCTGTTCGCCAAGCACCGCGCCACTTTATTTGGGATGGCAGGCAAGGACATTCCCGCCGACGGAGTCGTGACCGGATGCGCAACCATTGATGGCCGGCTGATTCACCTCGCCTCGCAGGATTTCACCGTCGCTGGCGGGGCCGCCGGCGAAGTGCACTGCGCCAAGATTGTCGAGATGATGAAGCTCTCCCTGAAGACCGGAAGTCCCTTCATCTTTGTGAACGATTCCGGGGGCGCGCGCGTGCAGGAAGGCATCGACAGCCTGGCGGGCTATGCCAGCGTCTTCTGTAACAACGTGATGCTTTCCGGGACGGTACCGCAGATTTCCATCATTTGCGGGCCCTGCGCCGGCGGCGCAGCCTACAGTCCGGCGCTGACCGATTTCGTCATTCAAACCAGGCGAGCGCAGATGTTCATCACCGGGCCTCAGGTCATCAAACAAGTGACCGGAGAGACCGTGACGGCTGACCAGTTAGGCGGCCCGGCGGCCCAGATGAACCGCTCGGGCGTCGTTCATCTTATTGCCGAGGACGATGACGGGGCCCTGGCGCTGGCGCGCCGTCTGCTGAGTTTCCTGCCTTCGAACAACCTTGAGGACCCGCCGCGGCTCCCCTACAGCCAGGACCTGGAGGATGATCCGGCGCTGAATGACTTAGTGCCGACAGAATCTAAAATCGCCTACGACATTCGTACTGTGCTCAGACCATTGCTCGATCATCAGGACTTCTTCGAAATCCAGCCCGGATTTGCGGCGAATGCGGTGATCGGCTTCGGCCGTATCCAGGGGCGCACAGTAGGAATCGTGGCCAATCAACCCAGCGTAATCGCTGGGGCCCTGGACATCGACGCCTCCAGCAAAATTGCCCGCTTCGTTCGATTCTGCAACGCCTTCAACATCCCGTTGCTGACGTTTGTCGATGTGCCCGGATTTCTGCCCGGAGTCGAACAGGAATACGGCGGCATTATCCGCCACGGAGCGAAGATCCTGTTTGCCTATTCAGCCGCAACCGTGCCCAAGATTACGGTTGTGATTCGGAAAGCGTATGGTGGGGCCTACATCGGAATGTGCTGCAAGGATCTGGGGGCGGACCGCGTCGTGGCCTGGCCGACAGCGGAAATCGCGGTCATGGGCG
>PLBD01000083.1 GCA_003135315.1 Acidobacteriaceae bacterium
TTCCCGTCGGTGGCTTGTATCAACGTGCCAGTAGGCAATGCCCCGTCGACTCCCTGGAAGCTGTGCACGGTGCTCAGAGTGCCGTTGAGAGAAACTTTGAAGGCTGTGCCGCAGCCGTTGGTACAGCTACTGTTGATAACCCCGCCCTCCCAGGTGGTCCCGTAGAGGTTCCCGTCGCTGCCTTGCACCAGCGCTCCGATCGGAGCGGAGCCGTCGGCGCAATCCTGTTGTGAGCAAAAACTGTAAAGCGAAGTCAGGGCGCCGCCAGGCGTGATCTTGAAGACGGTACCACAGCCGTCTAGGCAGGCTTGGCTGGACCCGCCGCGAAAGGTCGTTCCGTAGAAGTTGCCGTCACTGGCGAGCACCAGCCCCGGCACCGGGCTAGCACCATCCGTGCAGTTCGGTTGGGAGCAGAAACTGTACAGTGTGGTGAGCGTGCCGTTGGGTGCCACTGTGAAGACTGTGCCCGCATTGGAATTGGCGCCACCGCGGGCCGTCGTCCCATAAAAGTTGCCATTAGAATACTGAACAAGAGTTGAATAAGGAGTGTAACCGTCCGCGTTGTCAAAGTGGACGGTTGTGACCAACGTCTGGGCTTGTGCCAATGAAGAAGTCATCGCAGTCGCGGCACAAAGCACAACGACGAAGCAGAGGACCTTCGCTAAAGTAAGTTCCCTCAAGAGCGGACGGTACGCGGTGTGCATGGCTTCCTCCCGAAGAGTCTGGCCTGAGATTGGTTGCGACTGGATTGCGAGAGACACTTTATCGAAAATATTCTCGATAGGCACAGTGCTAATGGCGATGTATGGCGACGGCAAAACGATTACATCTCTCGGGATCCTCAGGAATGAAGCCGCGACAAACCAAGCTTGCTGCGCCATGATGGCGGACCCTGCCAAGTGCAACTTCTTGTCTATACCCAAAAGCGCCTCATTTCCGGAAGCTCTGCCATACCTCGCTCGAATCCGTATTTGATAGCAGGTTCCATGATTCCAGGATCAACAACACTTAGTGTCTTTCTTCCTGGCAACATTCCGACAATGATCAACTTGGTTTGGGTCCCACCTGCTTCCAAGGCTTTGACTTCCTGAAGGATGGTGTTTGGCAGATGGTTTAGGCGGAGGCCAGCTTCCTCTTGTTGGATCGAATCGGCTAGAGCAACCACCAATGCCCTCTTCGATCCGGCCACAATATCGCAATGCGTCTCTGTAACTCCGATACTGCCATCCATGCACAACCGGTCCTTAACCCAGGTCGGTCCGGTGACTCCTGGCGCAGAGGCACTAGCCGCACACGCGGTTGCAACAGGGACGCCTGAACCCGGCGCTATTACTAAACGCTCTGCGGTATAGCAATCGATTGAGGTGATGTACATCCTGGGAGGGATGTCCTTCAGGTAGCCTAAGAACACCTTCATGTTCATCTCAAACTTATCGCTTGGAATAGACTTTGCCGCCATCGCGGCATGACCAATAGCCTGGATGGTTGCTGGGCTTCCATCCCTAGCATTGATGCCCATTTGAATCACCCGCTCCTGGTCCCGGGAAAACTTCTGTGTAGGCACAAACTTGGCCATCAATCTCGGGTAGTCGGCCAGCAGATTGAATTCAGTTGAGAAGAGATCCAAGCGGCTGCCTAATAAGGCGCTTCCCAGAACCGCCCCCGCTGAAGTGCCGACCACGATGTCCGCCAGGCGTAGATTAATCCCATTACCCAACATCGCATGGAAGTAGCCCACCAGAAATGAGCTCATGTATTCGGATCCGCCGCCCAGAACGATAGCCCTGTCTTTCCCAATCCCGGGAGGATTTCTGTATGGAATAGGATGAGCCAGTCCGTCATTCCAATCAGCCGTTGACGCTATAAGTTTCTTAGCTTCCAGCGACTCAACATCTCGAATAACGATTGGTGAAACAGTCGACGATACGGCGTTGATTGAAGAACCTACAACCGCGGCCGCGCCTAACGCAGAAGATCCTAGAAATGTACGGCGTGAAAGTTTTGTCATTTCATATCCCCGGACTTGGGCGTAGCAGTCTTGTAAAGAGTTTCGAGGACCGGCTTGGGGAGGGGCTGACTTTCTTCTGCAGGGATCATCACCTCAATATAGGAAGCTGCACCGAGGTTGTTGGCCTTTCGAATGGCCACTTCTAACTCTCCGATCGTGCGCACTCTAGCGGTAAACCAATGAGAGCAGCCCATCGCCTCCGGCACCAGATGGTAATTCCACTTCGCCAAATCATCGTACGTATGTCCAAGTTCGCTGAGCACGTCTTCGACCCCGAAGATACTGTTGCTCAAAACAAAAATGATCGGATTAACACCATAGCGGCCCATGACCCCGATGTCGTTTGCGGTCAGCTGATGCGATCCGTCACCGGTCACAAGAATCGTACGTCCGCTGCGGTTGGCCATGCTCACACCCAGCGTGGCAGGCGTCGCCCAGCCAATCGAACCCCATAGGGTCTGGCTCTGGAAACCAACTCCCTCTGGCAACTTCCAAGGGGTCATATAAGTCAAACAGGTCCCGGTTTCAGCAACAACAACATCACCGGGCCTCAGCATCTGTTGCAGCCTCGGATAAAGGACGGATGAACTGATTGGGTCTCCGGCATCTCCTGCAATCGGCACCGACGGATAGCCCAGAACAGGCTTTTGAACATTGAGCCTGGTTGCCGCAGCAGCCAGTCGGCGAAGGACGTCACCAATCTGTATTCCTGTGAACAACTCTGTACCGATGCGTACAAAGGTGTCGCCAATCGTTATCAGCCTATCACGGTCAATCGTGCTGGTCCAGAACGTCGTATTGAAATCCAGAAGGACAACCCCACCGATATCCAGCACCACATCTGCCGATTCAATGGCCTGTTTCAACGCGGGCGGGGTTGACCCTTGCCCGGCATAGATTCCCAAATAATTCTGGTGTGCTTCGGACAAAATGCCCTTATCCATCGGCGTTGTGGCATAGGGGATGTCGGCCTTGTCCAGAAACTCCGTGCACTGCGTTGTCAGCCCCAGAGTTTTCAGGAAAATCGTGGGTAGTGCCACGACGCACTTTGCCTCTTTGAGTTTCGCGAGAATAGCATGGACGGCAGCGTCCAGTTCCGCGGCGACACTTGCCCCCCGTGATAGTTGCGAAATGGCCGCTTTTTTCGTTGGCGCAGCGCCGATCACCGGCATTTTCCCCAGATCCATGGGGACGCTGATATAGGCGGGCGCACTTTGCCGGAAGGCTTCCCGAATGACGCGTTCCGTTTCCTCAATGGCGTTATCGGGTGTCAGGCGGGCAACGACACAAGTGGCTGCTGCCGAAAGCGTCGAAAATTGATTGAACACGCCATCGCCCAGCGTGTGATGGGCAAGCAGCCCTTGCCGCTGGACCCGGGTGCTGGGTGCACCCACAATGTGAAAAATCGGCAATCGCTGTGCCTTGGCACCCATGACACCGTTCAAAGCACTGAGTTCTCCAACGCCATAGGTGGTTGAAAGAATGGAAGCTCCTTTGATGCGTGCATAGCCGTCGGCTGCGTAGGCCGCATTGAGCTCGTTGGCGCAAACCACCCACTTGACCCGCGGATTGGCATCAATCGCATCGTCAAAAGGAAATGAGTAGTCGCCCGGAACCCCGAAAACGCAATCGATCCCAAGATCGGCCAGTCGATCAACAACGTATTCAGCTACTGTAGGCATGAGACTTCCTTTGATTTCTTGAATGCTCTTTCAGATTAGGCGGAGAATCCAAGGTCTCGGCTACGCTGGGCGTGTCGGGATGGTTCACTTCTTTCTTGGAGCCGCCGGCTGGCTGCACGTCGTTCGCCTCCCCCGCCGAGTTGGGTGAGAGCGGCAGGGGACCGGGCGTGAAGACATTGCCCTTCTTCAGTACCATCGAAACTGGTGGCGGGATGGCGACTGACGACCCACCGGGCGGTGTTCTCGAACTGCCACAGCCGGTCGTGCCCATCGATAGGACGCCGAGCACCATCACTAATAACGAAATGGTTATAGCAGGCAGAGAGAGACGTTTCTGCCAGTAATGAAGAGGTTGCAGGCTAACGACGAAGTCAGCGCCGGTGGGCATATTATTCCTCGATTGCCCTCGACTTAGGTGGCGGCCACGGCCCGGAAGGCGCAGGAGCGTACACCACAATGATCGCCGTCCGCCTCGTTATGCAGTGTCCATTGTCACCATTCTGTGTGATATTGCCGAGCGAATGCCGTGAAGTCTGACGAGCGATACCCATTCCACCCGAATACTTGGCATCCCCATGTCGCATCAAGACCATGACAGGAGTCGATAGCCGAGTTTTGGTTTTGTCCTCATGCTTCATGCTGTCCTGCGCGTATAGCGAAACCTGCAATCCGAATGCGAACGTCAGTGCGACGAGTGTCAAAGCTGTCTTCATCTTGCGAACCATGGTGGTTTCTCCTCAGTGGTTTTCGAATTCCGATGAGCACCCGCGGGCACTCAACTTTCACGGCTATTGGAAGGAGTTTTTGTGTGAAGGTTACATCCACGCAAAAGAAAAGTTGACGCAACTGCTAGTTGCACTCAGACGTAACTTTTCCAGCGTATCCGTGTCTGTTGGACGTGGAGATGTTGCAGGAAGTCGATCGCGACAATCGCCAAAACAGGCCGGCTTCTGCTGCTAGGGCAGAGGTAGCTTCGGATGGAGGTTTCGCAGCCAGGCCAGCGTGTTGTTCTTGAGTTCCTCTGCGAGTTTCACCATCGCTTCCAATTCCTGATCTGACACGGCACCTGCAACGTCATAAACCGATTTGTTCCTCTTATTGTTGAAGGTCTTGAATCTTTGAATGACCTTTCGGGTTAGCCTTTATGGTGAGTTCCAGAGATTCGATTGTTTTTACGTGGTGGCCTGCTTGGGTGACGGTGCGAAGACCGGAGGCGCGGAGCGCTGTCGTCGCGACGCAGAGCGCGGCGTTGAAAGCAGCGATAAATCGAAGGTCGGTCGAAACAGCTTCGACCTTTGAATCCGCCAGGCTGCGTTCCACAATTCCCAAGAGATCCTTGATTTCACCTGGGCTGGTCGGCTCCCGCCTTAGCCAACCGTACTCCACCCACTTTTCTAAGCTCATTCTCGTCTCCTAGCAAAAATTCCTTTTGGCCTTTGAGCACGGCGGTCAAAAAATGATTCCCGCTCGCAAGTTTCGACTTGAATTCCTCGACGGAATACACGGTCGGGTTGATAGGGCGGCCGATGTTTTTCTCCACTGTAGCGAGCCGTGAAAGGATCTCGTCAAGTGTGGCCTTCCCAACAACCATTAGATCAACATCACTCTGTGCCGTTTCTTCCTCGCGTGCGACGGACCCGTACACAAATGCCACCAGGACTCGCTTCGCCAAAGGACGCAATGCCAATTGCAAGGCGCTAAAGATGCCAATTGTCTTGTTCACCAGGGCCTGCATCTCTCGAAATATGGGGGCGTCTCGGTTCGCCTGATAAAAAACCTGACTGCCCACTGAACTGCGAATGATAAGTCCCACTTTTGAGAGGTTTTCAAGCTCCCGCTGAACCGCACCAACGCTGGCATCTACTTCGCGTGCAATTTGGCGTGTATAGAATGATTGATCGGCCCTGCCATAGAGCAAGGCGAGGATAGCGCCCCGCGTTCGTCCGAACAGAAGGTCCCCGAGACCGTTGCATGTACTCATTCCGAGAACAATTGTACTCAGGATGAGAACGCATTTCAAGGGTTCGCCTAGATCTGCTTATCCTCTTTGACTGTTCTCGTTAAGCGACCCCGCCCTGGGCATCCGCTCACGGTCAATTAGTTGGAGTCGGTTTTTATGTGCTATTGTTACGTTATTACATTGACTATTGTTAGTGATTATGCCATGATTCTGTTGGAGGTGCAATGGCCACCACTACGCAGCCTCGTCCCGGTCTGCAGGCATACCGTGAATCGCTGAGCCTGGCTTTTCCGGACCTTGTTGCGTCCTTGGCCAATTCGATCGGCCGCAAGCTGACCGCGTATGTGGCGGGCGTGAAAGACGTACGTGCTTTGGACAGGTGGATGGAGGGGAAAGAACCCTATGGGAATGCGGAACCACGGCTGCGGCTGACGTTTCAGGTCGTTCGCACATTGCTCGACCATGACCCACCGAACGTGGTGCAGGCTTGGCTGACAGGTGTCAACCCGGAGTTGGGAGACCGGGTGCCGTTAAGACTCTTACGTGAGGGCGACCTCGAAGTAATCGCTCCGGAGGTCCTTGCCGCTGCGAGGGCATTCATCTCCGGAGGTTAGCGAGCCATGGCGCTAGAAACGAAAACCCCTCCGCAACCGATCTACCGCATTGGACGACAGCCCGATGCCTGGCGCCCGCCGGATTGGTCGAGAGCGTCAGCCGATGGGACATTCGGAAATCGGTTTGATGACCCGGAAGCTACTATCGTGTTCTCTACGCTTCCAGCCAGGAAGTCTCCTGTTTCATTGAAACCCTGGCCAGATATCGCCCGGATCTGACACTGCTCTATGAAATCGACGAAAGTGAGCAACAGGCTCGTTTACGCTACCGCCGCCGTAATCCCCCGTCTTCCGTAGCCTCTGCTTCTGCTGCAGTAGCGAGTTTCTTCCCGGTTATTTCGGCCTCCGCTCGGAGCCAATCATCGAGGTCGTGACCGCCTTCACAGCGCCGTTCCTCGTAAAGCTGATACGCACGCACTCGAATTAACTCTTCGGTTGAGTCGAGCGAGCGCTCGTCGGGTTTCGCTTTTGAATCACTTGCAGTTTTATGTCTCATGGTGGACCTCCTGCATCGGTAACGGCGCAATGCAAAGTAGGAAAGTGGAAGGCCGACTCTGAAGAGTTGCGCGATGCACAGACACACATCCGTACACTTGCAATTATATTGTCGTTACTGTCCTGCAAGTCAGTGACAATTGTCACCGGCTATCGGGCAACGCACGACTTTATGGCACTTGTCAGATTTCGGAGAGAAGGCGAAAACTTACAGCACAAATCCGCGATGACCCTTTCTTAGGCTGGCCGAAAGCCTCGGCTACGGAGGCGGTTGGAAATGTCGCCAACGCTAGCTAGAAAGCCAAAACGGGAATTCTGGAAAAAGGCACGGGCCGGATGTTCAATTTTGACCGGACTTGGGATTCTCGGTGGCCTATATCTAGTTGGGTAATACCCGGAATTCACAAATGTGAATACGCAGAGATAGAGGAGACACCATGACAGCAACAATGGAAAGAACACCGACAGTAATCGCGGCCGACACCTTGACGGGCGATAAGGTCGTAAATTTTCAAAAAGAAGATCTCGGAAAGATCGAACATCTGATGATCGACCTGGAGTCAGGCCGCGTCGCTTACGCGGTTCTTTCGTTCGGCGGGTTCCTGGGCATGGGCGATAAGTTATTTGCCATTCCATGGAGTTCCCTTAAGGTCGACACGGTTGAACATCGGTTCATTCTGAATGTCGACAAGGAATTGCTCAAGGCCGCTCCCGGTTTCGACAAGGAGCACTGGCCGAACATGACTGACCGCGCCTGGGGCGCCAAGGTCTACACGTATTACGGCGCCAAGCCCTATTGGAACTAAAAGCGCAGGCTGAACGGCGATGGCTAGCCGCAACAAGGCTAGCCGACGTTATCCAAAGTTCCGCTGATGCGACAGCGGGGCGAGACCAACGTCAAGGTGAGTTGCTGATTCCAGAAGGCTTCGTGCCGCAAGCTCGTGGCCTTTTTGGGGTGGTCCCTTACAACCGCGACTAGTTGGAATGGAGCCACCCCCGCTTTACACGCGAAAGTTCAATCGCGAAGCGCCTTACTTAACGTTTGACTCCGGGATGTCTCCTTGCGAATCCGCTGTCGCAATGACCGCGGAGTATTTCTGCCAACGCACCCAGACAATGCGGATGGTAGCCACGACCGGGATCGAAAGATAAACGCCCAGAACTCCGCCGAGTTCTGCTCCCATCAGCACAGCCGCGATTGCCGCCAGAGGGTGCACTTTTAGCGTCCCACCCATCACTCGCGGAGATACGAAGTAATCCTGCACCACCCGCCAAACGGCAAAGAACAGGATCAGCGCCCACAGATGAGGATACGTTGTCAGAAACCCGACGAAGACGATTACCAGCGCAGCCACCAGCGGACCAACGACGGGAATGAACTCCATAGCTCCGGCAGCGAATCCCAGTACCAGCGCGTACGGAAACCGCAGCACCGACAACACCGCGCTGTACGCTACCAGCGATATGCCGGCGAGTATCAGCTGCGCGCGAATGAAATGAGCCAGCATCACGTCAAGGTCGGTCATGATCAAGCGCAGAA
>PLBD01000631.1 GCA_003135315.1 Acidobacteriaceae bacterium
GCGCTCGTTGGCGGCGAAGATGTGGACTGCGGCCCGTCCCATTTGCGTTTGCACTTTAGGTTGACGCGTGGTCACGGCTGCTCCTCGGGCTATGATACTGCCGCGCCGCCGGACATCCGGAGGCAATCTAGTTCCTATCATCTCGTCACTGAACGGGTGACCCGCCCAGTGATACACTGCGGTGTCGTATCCCACAAACATCCATTGGACGCTGGCCGGGCGACAGCCCCACCGGCGCCCATCCTTGCCACGCGTTGTCGCGTGCTAAAACTCACGCCCATGCAAAGGAGCGTTTCGATGCGAAAAGAATTTTCGAGGGGATTGCAGTTGTTAGGCGGGGCCCTGCTGCTTGCCTCGGCTACGGCCTCGGCGCAGCAGGCCAACTGCCCGCCGGGCTCGCCCTGCGCCACCACCACTATCAAAGGCAGTCAACTTCCTCCGCCCCCACAGACGTTCAAAGGGAAAATCGAGCGCAACGCGGCGCAGTCCACGCCGTACTGGCCGGCGCGCGTGGTGCCACCGAAGGGTGCGCCGAACGTGCTGTTGATTATGACCGACGACTCCGGCTTCGGTGTGCCCAGCACATTCGGCGGAGTGATCCCGACTCCGGCACTCGACCGCATCGCCGCCAACGGTNNCGACGGCGCTCTGCTCGCCGACGCGTGCCGCCCTCATCACCGGGCGCAATCATCACTCCGCTGGATTCGGCGTGATCTCGGAACAGTCCACAGGCTTTCCTGGATACAACAGCATCATCAGCCGCGATAAGGCCACGATTGGCCGCATCCTGAAGGACAACGGCTACAGCACTTCCTGGTTCGGCAAGGACCACAATGTTCCCGCCTTCCAGGCCAGCCAGGCCGGACCGTTCGATCAATGGCCGGTCGGCATGGGATTCGATTATTTCTATGGTTTCGTGGGTGGCGATGCCAACCAATGGGAACCGAACCTGTTCCGCAACACCACAGAAATTTATCCCTATGTCGGCCACCCGGGCTGGAACCTGACCACTGCACAAGCGGATGACGCCATCGAGTACATGAACCGCGTCAATGCAGTCGACCCGGAGAAGCCATTCTTTATTTACTATGTGCCGGGCGGAACGCATGCGCCGCATCATCCCACGCCGGAGTGGATCAAGAAGATCAGCGACATGCACTTATTCGACAAGGGTTGGGACAATCTGCGCGAGCAGATTTTCGCCAACCAGAAAAAGCTGGGAGTGATCCCGCGGGATGCCCAGCTTACGCCGTGGCCGCACGACTTGCTGAAGCATTGGGACGAGCTCACGCCCGACGAACAGAAGATGTTCCTGCGCCAGGTTGACGTCTTCGCCGCTTACGTTGCCTACACCGACAACGAGATCGGCCGCGTGATCCAGGCGATCGACGACATGGGCAAGCTCGACAATACGTTGATCATCTACATCAACGGCGACAATGGCACCAGCTCCGAGGGCACGCTCCTGGGCACGCCCAACGAGGTGGCGATGTTCAACCAGGTCATGGTGCCAGTGGATGTCCAACTGAAATATTTCTACGATGCGTGGGGCACCGACCGGACCTATCCGCACATGGCCGTGCCGTGGGCCTGGGCGTTTGATACGCCGTTCTCCTGGACCAAGCAGATCTCGTCGCACTTCGGCGGTGTGCGGCAGGGGATGGCAATCTCCTGGCCCGGTCACATAACCGACAAGGGCGGCATCCGCAATCAGTTCCACCACATCATCGACATTGTGCCGACGATTCTGGAAGCTACCGGCATTCCCGCGCCGGAAGTTGTGGACGGAATTCCGCAGAAACCGATCGAGGGCGTCAGCATGGTCTACACCTTCGACAAAGCCAACGCCAATGCGCCGTCAAGGCACCATACGCAGTACTTCGAGATGATGGGCGATCACGCCATCTACAACGACGGCTGGATTGCCAGCACCAAAGTCATGCGTCCGCCGTGGGTGACCGCCGGGCCCGTCAGCCAGGACCCCGCCAGCTTCCCTTATGAACTGTACGATCTAACGAAGGACTGGACGCAATTCGACAACGTTGCCGACAACTATCCGGAGAAGCTGAAGGAGATGGAGCAACTCTTCTGGACCGAAGCGGCGAAGTATCAGGTATTGCCGCTGGACGCCACGGTGGCGACCCGGCTTATCGCACCCCGGCCCAGCCTTAGCGCGGGACGCAACGTGTTCACCTACAGGGTCCCGATCACCGGCACGCCCAACGGCGACGCACCCAGCATTCTGAATGCGTCGTACAATTTCAAGGCTGAGGTGGAAGTTCCGCAGGGCGGCGGCGAAGGCATGATCGTCACTCAGGGAGGACGCTTCGGCGGCTACGGCTTCTACGTGCTGAAAGGCAAGCCGGTGTTCACCTGGAACCTGGTCGACCTGAAGCGCGTGAAGTGGCAGGGGCCGGACGTGCTCTCACCCGGCAAGCACACGCTGGAGTTCGACTTCAAGTACAACGGCCTGGGCATGGGTACGCTCGCGTTCAATAACGTCAGCGGCATCGGCCAGGGCGGTACCGGAACTCTCACGGTTGACGGCAAGGTGGTCGCGACGCAAACCATGGAGCACACGCTGCCGCTGATTCTGCAATGGGACGAGAACTTCGATATCGGCGCCGATACCGGCACGCCGGTAGATGATCAGGACTATCAGGTTCCGTTCACCTTCACCGGCAAGTTCGACAAACTGACGCTGACCATCGACCGGCCGCAGTTGACGCCGGCCGACATCGAGAAGCTGAAGACGGCACAACGCAACAATCACGCCAGCGAATAGCGCGCAAGAAAGACGATCGGGGGCAGCTCTCGCGGGCTGCCCCTTTTTTGCAGGCGTAGCTCGGCACTTCCCGACAGTTTCGGTACAATTCCTCTTCTGAGCCAGGTGAACCACTGCCAGGGGTGACGATGCGAATTTCGCAAGCCGCTTTCACATTGATGGTTGAGAACTCGACGAGTTGGAGCGCCGATTGGGCTTGGGGCCTGCCCCTGATCGTGCTCACCGTCCTCATCCATGTTCTGGGTCTCGGACTCATCCGCCAGAGGGTCACTCGTTTTTCCATTCGCGGTGAGGGACGCCATCACCCCACGGTTGTCTTCGTGCTGGTCATGGGCACTACAACGTTGCTGGCCACCACCCTGCACGCGCTGGAAACAGGTCTGTGGGCCGGCGCCTATCGGCTTCTGGGCGCTCTGCCCGACAACAAGAACGCGATGCTCTATTCGCTGAACGCGATCACCAGCTACGGCCACACCAACATCGATCTGGCGCAGCATTGGCAACTGATGGGCGCTCTGGAAGCGCTGAACGGCTGGCTGCTGTTCGGCCTCACCACCGCTTTTCTGTTCGGCATGCTGGAGAAGGTCTGGTCAGATCTCAGCGCGCACACCGCCAGATGACCGGCCCACTCTTGTTCGATCTCTGCCGCACCCAACACTGCGGTTGCGCCGTCATGATCGCTGTGGACGAAAATCCCTCTTTTCCGCAATGTTCCACGTGGAACATTTTTTCGAGCCAATAAATCCCTCACAATCAATTATTTACAGCATGTCATCTTAGTGTGGTAACCAGCGCCGCCCAAGGTAACCACTTCGGCGCCTCCAAAGTCACCCGAGGGAGGGTGGCGCGGTGGTCCCACTCATTCGCGGTTTCCGAATGAGTCGGACCTCGAGAAGGAACACGTTATCCCGGGTGCCCCGGGTCTCGCGGGGTTCGAGACCCGGGACCCGCGCCCATCAACCTTGCCTGCCGTGTCCCACCTGCGCGGCTGCCCCACTCATTCGCGCGGTTCAAATGACTGGGGCACGCATCGCTCGCGCCAGCCCTGGAACCTCTCCGCGAACCCCGTCGCGAAGTGAATTTCTCCATTGATGTTTCGCGCTGGCATGCAATACACTTCGCTGATTCCACGACCCGGATCTGGATGTTGCACAGGGATGGGTTCCGCAGGCCTGAAATGAGTTGTTGTGTACGCGGCAAGCGGCAAAGAAAGGCGCGGCTCAGATGCTCATCGTTCGTCCCTGGAATCAGCTTGTCCTTGTTCTGTTTGC
>PLBD01000375.1 GCA_003135315.1 Acidobacteriaceae bacterium
CTGAACGGCCAGAAGCTGTGGATCACCAATGGCAAGGAAGCGGGAGTCTTCATTCTGCTGGCCACGGTCGATCCCACCGCGGGGTACAAGGGCATCACGGCGTTCATCGTCGAGAAGGATTTTCCCGGCTTCACGGTCGGCAAGAAAGAAGACAAGCTGGGCATTCGCGCCTCCAGCACCTGCGAGCTGATCCTGGAGGATTGCAAAGTGCCCAGGGAGAACGTGCTGGGCGAGGTCGGTAAAGGCTACAAGATCGCCATTGAAACGCTGAACGAAGGCCGCATCGGCATTGGCGCGCAGATGGTAGGACTGGCGCGCGGCGCGTGGGAGTTCGCGGTGAAGTACGCGCTGGAGCGCAAGCAGTTTGGCCGTGCCATCGGCGAGTTCCAAGGCATCCAGTTCCAGATCGCGCAGATGGCGACCGAGATTGAAGCCGCCCGCATGCTGCTCTACAACTGCGCCCGCATGAAAGATGCAGGCATGAACTTCGTGAAAGAAGCCGCGATGACCAAGCTGTACACCTCGCAGGTGGCCGAGCGTGTGGCCTCGCTGTGCATCGAGATTTATGGCGGCTACGGCTTCACGAAAGATTATCCCGTGGAGAAGTTCTTCCGCGACTCCAAGATCGGCAAAATCTACGAGGGCACGTCGAACATGCAGTTGCAGACTATTGCGAAGCTGGTGATGAAGTAAGTCAGTTGTCAGCTGCCAGTTGCCAGTTGCCAGAGAACTGCTGGTGAGCGGCAGGACACGAGAGGGCGCCCCGTTCAAGCTTCTTTTCCTTGGGCGGGGCTTTTCCCCAGGCGGGGTACCTCATGACCCAGAAGATAGTTATCTGCGGGATTCTATTGCTTTGCTGCAGCGCGAAAAATGGCCCGGGTCAGCAGATGCCGATGCCGGCTGCACAGGCCGCCCGAATAAACGCCTTGCGGCAGCGAGCAGAACAGGGAGACGCAAAAGCGCAAGCGGA
Organism: Acidobacteriaceae bacterium; assembly: GCA_003135315.1. Classification (GTDB taxonomy): domain Bacteria; phylum Acidobacteriota; class Terriglobia; order Terriglobales; family Acidobacteriaceae; genus Bog-257. Next base: position 971 of record PLBD01000375.1, read on the forward strand.
CCTGGGAGGCATGTATCGGCAAGGCGCCGGCGTAAAGCAAGACTACAGCGAAGCGCTGCATTGGCTGCGTAAGGCCGCTAACCAGGGCAATAGCGCTGGCCGCTTCGAATTAGGCCAAATGTATTTGGAAGGACAAGGGGTCGATCAAAACTACGTCGAGGCAGCTCGCTGGCTAGGCTGTCCGGAACTCGACAAGGAAATCATCTCCTCCTGCCAGTTTACGGACGTGCCGCAAGAGGCCCGCAGTCTTCTACTTCGAGAAAAGTGTGATCGTTCCTCCGTCGATTCGGGCTTGGCGGTCAAGCTGCAGAATGGCGAAACGCCAGCCTATCAAGTCTGCTGCCATTGGCCGCCACACGGGCTTTGCAATGCTGTCGTCATTGCAAGAATCAATGGTAAATGGAAAGACGTAACTATCTCGCCCGGCGGCGCAGAAGGTTTTGATCGCTGCATCTTTTTTCTGCCGCTCAAAGGCCAGCACAACGGCTTTCACGACGTTTGCCTTCCCAACCAATGTACCGTAGACCCTGGCAGCTACGCCAAGTCGTGCGTCCCGGAGGTCTGGCAATTCAGCGATGGCCGATACCACGCCGTTCCATCATCGGCCGCAGCATCGTCACACTGAGATGGTTTGGAGTGAGTGAGAGCTTCCGTCTCTCACATGCCGAGCAGCGGAACGTTCTCGTCTTTCGCCGCGGTCCGCAGTTCAGCATCCAGCGTCGCCAGGGGCAGACCCCGGCGTTTCGCCAACTCGAGGTAGGCGGCGTCATAGAGCGTCAATTTGTGGAGTTCGGCGAGACGAAGGGTCGCGCCCCAGGCATGGGTCGCCGTGTCCGGATCGAGAGTGATAGGAAGCAAAGCCAGATCAGCCAACGTCGTATCGCGGAAAGCGGCGTCATGTCGGCGGCGACGCACACCCATTTCAAGAATGTTGGCCACTTCCAGCCGCCACAGCGANNCCGTTTGAGACTCTTCCAATTAAAGCGGCCGTGCTTCAGTTGCCGAGCTCGGGCGCGGATGCGGTCGGCAGCAGCGTGGGCCTGTTCGCGATTGAGCCGGCCCTCGTTGGGTACCAGCCGCGCCACCGGCTTTCCGTGTCGCGTGATCACGACTTCCTCTCCCTGCTCTACCCGGTCGAGTAACGCACCGAGGGTGTTCTTGGCCTCAAAGGCGCCGATTTCAATCATGAACGCATACTCCCAAGACTAATCTAGCTTAATCTAGCTGTATCTTGACGGCTCGTCAACAGGATCGCTTTGATCGACCCCGGCTGAATGAGGCGCGCAGCCACCTCAGAGCTAAAGAGACCGTGTCGCGACCGGATGTCGCCGCTCCGCGGCTCAGATTTTTTTCCCAACCCACTTGAGCGGGGCTCCGCTGCACTTCGCTCCCTTCTTAGTCCTTCCCAGGCATATAGCACTTAGGAGACCCAGATCGGCAACGAGTGCTCTCACTTTTTTCCCACACAATTTGCGCTAAAGTGTCTCGGCCGGTGATATGCTTCGCGGTACCAGCGCCTCCTACTCCGTGGGAAGTGAAGTGCAAAGGAGAACCGCAATGCACCGGAAATCGCTCTGCTATCTGCTGCTGACAGCCGGATTACTGCTGGTCACCAGCTTCGCCTCCGCGACGAACAATCCCTGTAGCGGAATCAGCCTGGGGCCGGAGGGCAGCTTTAACGGGTTCGTTCCCTTCCCTTCCAATAGCCTGTGGAACACCAACATTGCCAATGCGCCGGTGGACCCCAACTCGGCGGCGATCATCAACTTCATCGGCAACAACACGCCGTTGCATCCCGACTTCGGGTCTGGCCTTTATGACGGCCAGACGATCGGCATCCCGTACATTGTGGTACCCGGCACCCAGCGGCTGGTAAACATCAACTACACCTTGTACGGGGATGAGAGCGACCCCGGGCCGATGCCGATTCCCGGCAATGCGCTGATTGAAGGCTATCCCGCGCCAGGCAATGGCGACCGGCACGTGCTGATCTTGGACCAGGGCAATTGCTGGTTGTACGAACTGTACTATGCCTTTAATCAAAGTCTCGCCGGCTGGAACGCGGGCTCGGGGGCGGTATGGGACCTGGAAGCCAACGAAATGCGCCCCTACACCTGGACCTCAGCCGATGCGGCGGGGCTGCCGATTTTGCCGGGCCTGGTCCGCTTTGACGAAGTGCAGGCAGGCGCCATCAACCATGCCATTCGCGTGACCCTGCAGAACAGCCTGGAGGCGTTCACGCCGCCGGCCTCGCACTGGGCAGCCAATTCCAGCAACCAGTACGCCGCACCCATGGGTATGCGGATGCGCCTGAAGGCCAGCTTCGATATCTCCGGCTTCTCGAAGCATAATCAGGTGATCCTGACCGCGCTGAAGCAGTACGGCATGATCATGGCCGATAACGGCTCGTCGCTGTTCATCACCGGCACGCCCGATCTGCACTGGAACAACGACGATCTTGGCGATCTGCACGGAGTGACGGCATCCGATTTTGAAGTGCTGCTGATTTCTCAGCTCTACACACCGCAGAATGTCCCAACAGGCCCAAATCAGACCATTAACAGCTTCACCGCGACCTCGTCGGGTGGCTCGGGCGACCCGGTCACGCTGAACAGGA
>PLBD01000550.1 GCA_003135315.1 Acidobacteriaceae bacterium
GCACGTCCAGGGCGCCGCGGAAGATGAACGGGAATCCGAGAACATTATTGACCTGATTGGGATAATCGGAGCGGCCGGTCGCCATGATGATGTCGTCACGGACAGCGCGCGCTTCCTCGTACGTGATTTCCGGATCAGGATTCGCCATGGCGAAGACGACCGGACGCGGCGCCAGCGAGGCAATCATGTCCGGCGTGAAAGCGCCTTTCTTGGAGAGACCGAGCAGGCAATCAGCGCCCTTGACGGCATCAGCCAGGGTGCGCGCCGTGGTCTCTTTGGCGAAGCGCTCCTTGTAAGGATTCATGCCTTCTTTGCGGCCTTTGTACACGACGCCTTTGGTGTCGACCATCGTAATGTTCTCGCGCTTCACACCCATGCAGATGTAGTGCTCGGCGCAGGCAATACCGGAGGCTCCAGCGCCATTGACCACAACCTTGATCTGATCGAGGCGTTTTCCAGTCAGCTCCACGGCGTTCGCCAAGGCTGCGCCTGAGATGATCGCAGTTCCATGCTGATCATCGTGGAAGACGGGAATCTTCATCGTCTTCTTTAAGGTTTCCTCGATGTAAAAGCACTCCGGAGCCTTGATGTCTTCCAGGTTGATGCCGCCGAAGGTGGGCTCCAGCAACTGACAGGCTTTGATGATCTCGTCGGGATTCTTGGTATCCAACTCGATGTCGAAGACGTCGATGTCGGCGAATCTTTTGAACAGGACGCCTTTGCCTTCCATCACAGGCTTACCAGCGAGCGCGCCGATATCGCCGAGTCCGAGCACGGCTGTACCGTTGGTCACAACGGCGACGAGGTTGCCCTTTGCCGTGTACTTGTATGCGTCTTGCGGGTTCTTCTCGATCTCGAGGCAGGGATCGGCTACGCCAGGAGTGTAGGCGAGACTTAGATCGCGCTGTGTACGACAAGGCTTGGTGGAAACGACCTCCACCTTTCCTGGGCGTGGCTTACTGTGATAGTCGAGAGCATCCTGCTTAGTGATGGCCATGATAACCTCCGAATGAACTTGATGAATGTGGGTCGCGTGTGAGCACAATCGCCAGGGCGCGGTTACAGTCGCGGCAGCTTATGGGTCTTAGCGCGAAATAAAAGGGCAAGAATCGTGCCTCTTCTTGCGAACCCACGCGAACTCTCTCTGGAAGCCGGAATCCGGCCGCCTGTAATTGAGCATGGGCCTTGCCAGCCTGGCATTAAAGTGCGGGAGTCACACGGAGATGTGAGGCTTGTCACTTGCGAGGTCAGCATGGAAGGAATTCGAAACGCTCAGGGAATGAGAGCGATCCGGCCCTGGCAAGTTTGAGTGCTATCGACGGCCGCGGAACAGGGTCGCTGCTTCCGGCTCCGGTTCAGGCCCGGCGAGGTCTAAACTCCGGAGCCGGTGCAGGCTTCCGCGGAACTTGAAAAAGGCTTGCCATCCGGGCAACAAAATGACTGCTTCAAAGGCCTGAGCTCCCGGGCAAGTGAAAAGTCAGCAGCGCTGCTCTGTTTTGCAGCTTAAGACTCGAAACTGATTCCTAGTCCCCACATCTCGCGCATTCGCTGAATGTCATGTTCGCTGCCTTGCACTTTGTTTTACGTTTCCAGTCGAAGAAAAGTTCAGCATAGGATTTCGTGATGTAATCCTCGGACGCAATCCCCAACGCCCGCGCGGTGCGATCGATCCAGCGCGACTTGCCTTCAATCTCGGCGATATCGCCGATGGGAGTGTGATCGAGGACGACATGACCCTCGTCGTCGCTCCATTCCGACCGAAACTTCTCGTAGACGAAACAGGGCGAAAAGCCGAGCGCTCGCAGCAGGGCATCCATGGCCTTGCCATCGGCCACGGCAGTCTCCAATTCGCCGCGCGACTTGTGGCGTCCCAGCTTGCCTTTCGCCTTATGCGTGAGCTTCCACGTGTCGCCGTACTTTCGTACGCGCAGCAACTCGCCTTTGCGGCGCAGCTTCTGGCCGGGCAGATCGTAGAGCGTGTTGACCTCGTGCGTTGACGGAGTCTGGCAGCGGAAGCCGAGCTCGCGAAGTCTGTTCTCCAGCGCTTTCAGGTCAGGGACGATGAACTTGATTTCGATTTCCTGCGGGGTGGTCATGAGGGAAGTGTAATGGAGGGTGCCGGCTGTCAGCTATCAGCCGTCGGCTTACTGATCAAATCGGTGCCCGTTGGAGGGGTGAAGGAGCATCCTCCGCCGCTCTCGCTGGAGAGAGGTTTAGCTGAGGGCTGAAAGCTGATAGCTGACGGCTCGTCTAGTTTTCCCGCTCGACGACGAACTCCGGGACCCAAAGCAGCACGCGTTTGATCTCGGAGTCGGGGAAGGTGCAGATGGCTTCGCGCGCCTTGTTGGAGAACTCGACAGCCCGCGCATAGGCTGCGTCGATGGAGCCATGACGGTTCAGAATGGCGACAATATCGGCCGGAGTGATGCCGTTAAAGCCGCCGTTGCTCAGCACAGATTCGATGGCCCTGCGCTCTTCGGCACTGCACCGCTCCAGCGCATGCAGGACGGCCATGGTGGCTTTGCCCTCGCGTAGATCGTTGGCCACCGGCTTGCCCAGAACTTCTTCCGACGCGGTCAGGTCGAGCACGTCATCGACAATCTGAAAAGCCATGCCAAGATTGCGGCCGTAGTCGGCGAGGCGATGCTGGTCAGCATCACTGGCTCCGGCGAGAATCCCGCCCAGCTTCATGCACACCGAGAAGAGGCATGCCGTCTTGCGATAGATAAGCTCGAAGTGCTCGTCCAGAGAGATGGTCTTGCCCAGCCGTTCGATCTGGAGCAATTCGCCCTCAACCATGGCCTGCGTCAGGTCGATGAGCGCGTCGAGGATGGCGAAGTTGCGCTCCTGCACCGCGATCTTGAAGGCCTGCATGTAGAGC
>PLBD01000507.1 GCA_003135315.1 Acidobacteriaceae bacterium
CGAGAATCCAGCCGAGCATGGCTTGCGGACCGCCGGCGGCGGCTATGACCAGCGGCAGGGTGATGAATGGCCCCACGCCGATCATGTCGATCATGTTCAGCGAGGTAGCTTCCGTCAGGCCGATACCGCGGACCAGCTCGGGCTGCTCTTTCGGAATATTGGAGAGGCTCATTGAACGCGGCCTGGATGGAACGCTCGCTTCCGTTCAGTGGCAATACCGCTGCAACAAATGCTTTGTATCAGGGCACGACTTTAGTCGTGCCGTTTAGTCGATTCTTTCGATCTGGGGTGGAGTGAGGCCCGGCTAAAGCCGTGCCCTGACACAAACCTTTAAGAAACACCACCCTGCAACCCCAGGTACTAGCGCGGCTCATGGCCTACGCTCAGCAGGTTCACGTAGAGACGAATAGCGCCGGGCACGCCGAAGGGCAACTGCCGGAAGAATGCGTATCCGGTGTAGATGTAATAGCCCTTGCCGTATTGCGCCAGCAGCAGCCCACCTTTTTGCGGCGGCTCGCCGGGATCGTTCGCAGCCAGCAGCGGCGTGAAGTGCTGGTCCCACTGGTCCATGAAGTACAGGCCGCGCTCCTGCACCCAGCCGTCGAAGTCGCGGTCGGCGATGGGGTTGGGATAGTGAAAGACCGGGCTCTGCGGATCGAGAATGGTAACCGGAGCCTGTTCAACGGTGACGCGCTGGCGGCTAAGCTGCGCGGGATAAGGCGTGTAATGGGCGTCGTTGAAGTCGCTGGGCGACGTATTGTATTGCACAACGAGCGTGCCGCCGTTGCGCGCGTAATCCAGCAGCCGCTGATTGTTCTTCTTCACATCGTCGCGCGTATCGTAGGCGCGAATGCCCAGCACGATGGTCCCGAAGCGAGCCAGATCGCCATGGCGACGTCGTCAGGCGTAAGCAGCGTGACGTCGAGTCCCAGCTCGCGCAGCACGTCGGGGATGTCGTCGCCCGCTCCCATGATGTAACCGATCTTCAGTCCCTGCGGAACTTTGACCTGGACCACGCTGGCGCGCTGTAGCGCAGGCTGGTAGTAGAAGAAGCCGCCGATGTCGGGCCGCGCGACCAAGGCGTAGCCCTGGCTGTAATCGCGTCCGCCGGCATTCAGCAGCGCGCGAACTTCGTAACGCGATTCTTTCGCTCCATCGGGAAATTCTTTGAAGTCGGCCGCGTGCTGGCCGGGCTCGGTGAACGCAACATTCTCTGAGTTGGGTTGGATTCTCCATCCCTGCGGAACTTCGGGATGCACCGTTCCATTGCCGCGGTCCGCAGTAGTGCGAACCACCACGCTGAGCCCGGCCGAGGGATTGGTTCCCGCAAGGATGATCTGGGTTGCCGGCGCAGCCTCGACCGAAAACGGCGGCACAACCGCCAGCGGCATCGACCATTTATCGCCCTTCTCGTCGTGCATGGGCGTGCGGGCCACGCTGCTAATTACACCTTCAGCGCCGTTGATGCTGTACTCCACGCGCGCCGAAACCGGCGGCGGTGGCAGCGCCAGCGTCACATACGCCGGATTGTCGATCTTATAGAGAGTGTCGGTGTCGGGATCGTCGCGGTGGAAGTAAGCTTTCGTCACCTGCGCGTCGATGGGTGGCGTGACGCGGAAGGTCAGCGCACAGCCATCGCCGGGCGCGATCTTCGCCGGCACTTTGTCCATGAAGAGTTCGTACTTCCAGCCTTCGGGAACATCGAGAGCAAACTGCTTCACGTCCATGGGCGCGGCGCTTCCGTTGTGGAGCGTCGCCCGCAGCAAGAAGGTCTTGCCCGCGGTGATCACTGCAGCCAGGACATCGCCCTCGCCGGTGGGAAAACTGGCTGCCATGGGACGGCCGTCAGGCGTGCCGGGACCAAGCTCCAGTTCCATTCCCAACGCCAGGTTTGCAGCCTGTTCGAACTGATCTTCTTTTGTGCGCAGGCTGGCGAGCAAGTCAGCTTTCTCAGCGCCAGACAAGCCAGATGCGTCGACCTTGCTGATTAACGCGCGGGTGAGATCCAATCCGTGCAGCAGAGGCGCGCCCGCCGATTGCGGATCTTTGTCGGCGGCTGCTGTTGCCTCATCAACCGTCTTGGCTATCGCCTGCAACTGCGGAGGGAGCCATGGAACTCTGGATTGGTCCGCTCCCAGCCGCGCCGCAAGCCCCGGCAGCGAAGTGTCGATGCCGTCGAAGAAATCGTTTTCGTGCGCGCCCGCGGCCGGCTTGTCGGGTAGGGCGGAGTCGATGAGCGTGTAGTAGCTGAAGCGCTGGCCCGCAGGCGGATCCCACGCACCCGCGCCCTGCGATAGCTGGTGCTTCAGACCCTTCCAGCCAAACTGCACATACGATTCGCCCAGCAAAGGATCGGATTGCGAGGTTTCCAGCTTGATGGTCCAGTCTTCCGTGCTGCGCACGTTGTCCATGTAGAGCTTCTTCGCCTGCCAGGGTTGCAGCCCTTCGCGTATCTGCTCGGGAAAGCGGGTGGGATCGGCAGCGGCACGAAACGCCTCGCGCGTCAGGATTCCCGACGCCTGATGATGGCCGTGGCCGTCGCGCGGCGCTCCCTGAAAGCGCGTGCAGATGACGTCGGGGCGGAAGGTGCGAATCACGCGCACCATGTCGGCCAGGACAATCTCGTGGCCACCCCATTTTTCGAAGGTCTCCTCGGGCGTCTTGGAAAAGCCGAAATCAGCTACGCGGGTGAAGCGCTGCTCCACGCCGTAGTAGCGGTCGGCGGCCAGCAACTCCAGGGTGCGGATGATGCCCAGCTCATCGAAAAGATTGCTGCCAAGCTTGTTCTGGCCGCCCTCGCCGCGGTTCAGCGTCAGTTGCAGAATGCTCACGCCGTGGCCGCGCGACTCCAGGGTCAACATGCCGCCGTCTTCGTCGTCGGGATGGGCGACGGTGTGCATCAGCCGCGCGGTGGTGTGCAGGCGGCGCAGCGTCAGCTTCAAGCCGGTCGTTCCGCTGTCGACGGCGAGCGGCTTGGTATCGACCCAGGGCGACGCGATTTGGGCGGACGCCGAAGTGCAGAGCAGCGCCATCAACAACGACAGGCGCAGGATGGTGCGAGGGTTCATGCGTTGGCGTGCGGTGGGCTTATCGAGGAACATTCGTTGTAGGAGTAGGACCAGACAATACAGAGTACACAAAGAGGCCGCTGTTCGCCTTTCGCTATTCGCCTTTCGCCTTTCGCTATTCGCCTTTCGCCTTTCGCTATTCGCCCTTCGCCTTTCGCTATTCGCCAGAGGCAAAGGGCCCAGGTTCTTGGCTCCGGCTCTTAGACTTTAGCTCTTAGCGAGCGCAGTTACGATTTCCGCTTGCTAAGAGTTAAGGACGAAGAGCGATTAGCGCTCTGGCGAATAGCGAAAGGCGAAGAGCGAAAAGCGCCTCACACATACGCCTCGTGCACGTAGCACCACTTCCACTCGCCCGACTGGAACGCCTGCATCACCGGGTGTCCAGTCTCGCGGAAGTGCTGGTTGGCGTGCTGGCCGGGCGAGGAATCGCAGCAGCCAACGTGTCCGCAGACCAGACACTTGCGCAGTTGCACCCAACGCTGGCCGGCCTGGAGACATTTCTCACAACCGTCATGACTGGGCTGTACGTTGGGATCGGCTAACTTCACGTGCTCACAACTTGCCATTCGGCCTCCTGGAACAAGTTGTTTGGATGAAATGGAGCGCGCGGCGGATTCGCCGGCAAAAGGCGCCGCAGGCAAGGTGGAATCACCGTGCCATTGCAAGTGTCTATAATGAAATTTCGGGACGAAATGCGTTGGTGATTGCCAGGACTCATCTCATAAATGGTTTTGCTTTGTATCAGGGCGCGACTTTGAGTCGTGCCGAACACGGCATATCAAAAGGGCCCGGGCTTTAGCTCCTGCAACATCTGCCCAGCAGGGGCTAAAGCCCGAATTCCCCACGCGGCAGGGCGGCACGGCTGAAGCCGTGCCCTGACACAAACCGTTTTACGAGACGGGTTCCAATTTTCTACGCAATCGCCTGGTTTTGCTTCTCGCGACGGACTCATTCATGATTCAAACCCTGTTCGGCAGCACCGAAGAAAAACCCAGCTTCCTGAAACGCATGAAAGAGGCGGTCACGCGCACGCGCGAAAGCCTGAGCGAGCGGATTGAGGATGTGGTCGCCTTCCGCAAGGAAATCGACCGCGAAACGCTCGACGAGCTGGAAGCCACGCTGATCTCGGCGGACCTGGGTACGGCGACCACCGCGACCATCCTTGCGGCGCTGCGCGAGAAGGTCGATCGCAAGCAGGTGGCGAACGTCGACGAGCTCAAGCGCGTCTTGAAAGAAGAGCTGCTGGCAATCCTGAACGCCGCGGAGCAACGGCCGGTGCAGAAGGTCGACGGCGAGCCGGAGGTGATCCTCGTGGTCGGCGTGAATGGGACGGGCAAGACGACTTCGATCGGCAAGCTTACGCACCTGCTGCGTTCGCAGGGCAAGACGGTTCTGCTGGCCGCAGCCGATACGTTTCGCGCGGCCGCCATCGAGCAACTGGAAGTTTGGGGCGACCGCACCGGTACTGAAGTCATCAAGAACAAGCCGGGCGGCGATCCCGCGGCCGTGCTGTTCGACGCCATGCAGGCTGCGAAGGCGCGCAACACGGATTACGTCATCGTCGACACCGCCGGCCGCCTGCACACCAAGAGCAGCCTGATGGAAGAGCTGGCCAAGATGCGCCGCACCGCGCAACGCCTCAGCGCCAACGCTCCGCACGAAACCCTGCTGGTGATGGACGCGACC
>PLBD01000196.1 GCA_003135315.1 Acidobacteriaceae bacterium
TGCAGCGCCCTCCGAACTGGCGCAGGCAGTGGGTATCGTGGAGTCGTACATTCACGTTGGCAGCGCGCGAGGGTTCAATCCCCAAGTCGTATACCAGGTTCTGGGCGAGGCGCGGTTAGCTTATCTCTCGAGCTACCGCATCATGATGCTGATCATGGCAGCCGTCATTGCGCTGATCGGCGCGCTCATTTACTGGCGCCTTCCCTCGGGCGAATCACACACTTAGCAACTTGAGGAGGGAACACCAGTGGCGAATCACGAAAAGCAAGGCGAAACGGAGAGCGATCAATCCGTTGCCCTGGCCGCTTACCCCGACGGTCATCCCCTCGATGTCGTCGAGTATCTGCAAGCCAAGATCATCCTGAAGCCGGACCGCTTTACTTCCGCGCAAAGCCTGCGTGATTTTGGCAAGCTGGTGCAACGAACGGCAGGAAAAGTCGGGGTTGGGTTTGTCACCAGCCCGAGCGCGAAGGGCAGACCTGCCATTCGCGAAATTCTTTTCGGGGACACCAGCGACTACCGCCTCTATAACAACGCGTTCATTCTCCGTCGCCGTATCTGCTATGTCGATGGCTTCCCCGAGGGCGATCCTGAAATCGTCCTGAAGTTCCGTCATCCCGACGCGCAGAAGGCGGCCGCAGTCGACGTTCGCCCCAATATCGCAGGCAAGTATCGCATCAAGTTCAAAGTCGAGGCGCTGCCACTCAAGGATGCGGTAGGCGGCTATCGCCTTCTCTATTCCCACAACTGCGAGTTCGGTTTGAGCCAGATGCACGATGCCGACAAAACTTCCATGGCCACGCTGAGCCATGTTTTTCCCGCTCTGGCTGCGCTCCATCTACCCGGTGAAGAAAAGGTCAGCCTGGTGAGCGAGGCCATCGTGGAAGAGGTCCTTCTGGAACTTGGCCAGCTAAGTTTTGGAAAAGGCGTTGAAGCCAAGTGCGGCGTAGCGCTGTGGCGTACTCGCGGCGAACACCGACCGCTGGTAGGAGAGTTTTCTTATCAGGCCAGGTTTGATCGCGACAAGCCATTACACAAGAAGGCAAGAGAATTATGCGAGCAATTCTTCATCACATTGCAGCTTGATGTGAAGGATTGGATCGCGCTGGGCACCACCAAGACCGGCATGGTCTACCGATTGAAGGGCAATCCACCGCAAAGCCATGAATGAGATTGCGGGTATGCGATGACAGGGGACATCCCAGGTCCCAAGGGCAGGAAAAAGGAGAACGCATGACGACAGGAACTACGACTACAGCAGACACGATTTATCTCGGTGGCGACATTATCACCATGGATGAAAAGTACCCGGCCGCTGACGCGGTTGCCATCAAGGATGGCAAAATTCTGGCGGTCGGCTCGAAGGCCGATGTTCTAAAGACCGGAGGCGCGTTTACTGACATCGTCGACTTGGGCGGCCGGACGATGCTCCCCGGCTTTATCGACGGCCACAGCCACTTTTTTCAGGCGGCCATGATTGCGGATTACGCCAACGTTTCCGCTCCTCCCGTGGGAACCGCCAGCAGCATTGCCGGAATCATCAGGGTTTTGAAGGAGCACGTTGCGAAAAAGCCTCTGAAGCCGGGCGAATGGCTGATCGGTTACGGTTACGACGGCTCTGCTCTGTCGGACGGGCGCGAAGCCACACGCGACGACTTCGATCCATATTTTCCCGACAACCCAATGGTCTTGGTGCATGTCTCGGGTCACGGTTGCGTGCTGAACTCGGCGGGATTCAAGGCCGTGGGCATCGACGCCAACACGCCGACTCCTCCGGGAGGAGTAACCGTACGCAAGCCCGGCAGCAATGAACCAGCAGGTCTGCTGATGGAGAATTCCATGTTCCCGATTCTCCTGCACTTGCCCAAGCCTTCGCCAGAGCTATTGCTGGAACATCTCACCACTGCGCAGCAGATGTACGCGAGCAGCGGCTACACCACCGTGCAGGATGCGCCGATCGAGCCGAAGGTGATGCCGCTCTATCAAAAGGCAGCCGACGAAGGCCGCTTCTTCCTGGACCTGAATGGATATTGGGAATCGCATACCTTCCTGTCCACGGCCAAACCTGGTACGGACTATCGCACGCCTCGTGCGAACCACTATCGCCTTGCGGGAGTAAAAATCATTGCCGATGGCTCGCCGCAGGGCCGCACCGCCTTCTTCACCAAGCCTTATCTGACCGGTGGCCCCGGGGGCGAGAAGAACTGGCGCGGCACGCCGATTGTTCCTCCGGAACACCTGAACGCAGTCGTGAAGCTGGCATACGAGTGCGGGGCGCAGGTGCTGGTCCACTGCAACGGCGACGCCGCCATCGACATGGTGCTGGATGCCCACCAGGCGGCTGGCGCGCCGGAGGGTCGGCGGACCACCGTTGTCCATTCGCAGTTCGTGCGCCGCGATCAGCTTGATCTTTACGCAAAGTACGAAATCAAGCCGTCGTTCTTTACCAACCACGCGTTCTTCTGGGGCGATGTTCACGTGGAAAACCTCGGCGAAGAGCGCGCGTTCTTCCTGAGCCCGATGAAGACCGCGCGAGGGCTCGGGTTGCGCATGACTAATCACAGCGACTTCCTGGTGACGCCGTTGGACCCGATGTTCATCCTCTGGACGGCGGTCAACCGCACTTCGCGGAGCGGACGAGTAATCGGCGCGGACGAGAGAATTTCGCCGCTCGATGGCCTGAAGGCGCTGACCATCGATGGCGCGCATCAGTATTTCGAAGAGGATCGCAAAGGCTCGATCGAAGCAGGCAAGCTCGCCGACCTGGTGATCCTGACTGCCAACCCGCTGAAGGTAGATGCAGCCACGATCAAAGACATCAAGGTGGCAGAGACCATTAAGGGTGGGAAGACCGTCTTCAAGCGTGAAACTCCGGCAGCTGCTTCATCCAGAGCGGAACCGGAGTTGGTCGCCGCGCGGTAGGTCGCAAGCACGAGTGTACGGTTCAATTCTGCGCTAGGCGATAAGCGCAAGGTGGAATCGGGCTGACATCAGCGGCTGGTATCGAGTGCCGGCCGTATTCCCATGCTCCTCTTCGCAACCAATCACGTGTTCTGCCTGGCGTCTCCAGACTTTCTTCCCCTGGATGTCTTCAGCGTCGGCATCGCGACCCTGGTTTTTCTCACGCTGCTGCACGCTGCCGGTCTCTATGGCGCCAACCGCCATTACACGGTGCTCGCTCAGAGGCTGCGCGACCGGCATCGGCATCTGCTGGAGGGGGCGCTGCTCTTTGGTTGGGTGGTGTTGCTGTTCGTCATGCTGCATGTGCTGGAGACGTTTATCTGGGCCACGGTGTTGTACAAGCTCCACCTCGTTCCCAGGTTTCGCGATGCTTTCTACTTCTCCGCCAACAGCTACACCACCCTCGGCTACGGCGAGGTGCTGCTTCCTGCGTCGTGGCGCGAACTCAGCCCCCTCATCGCAATTTCGGGGCTGTTCACCTTCGGATTCACAACCAGTGCATTGGTCGATGTGGTGAGTGAAAACAATCGCCTGGTCAAAGAGCTTGCCATGGACCGCCGCAAACGCAAGCAGGGGCTGATCGGGCTGGCCTCGAGCCCGCGTCGTCCATCCAAGAAGGCTGTAGCCCGGAAGTACCGGGAAATCGGTGCTGCTGTGCGATTCAAACCCAGGCGTCTGATATCGCGAAATAGAAGAAAACGTCGCATCGCAACCGCACCAGCAGCGTCGACCGTGACGGACACGCCCTTGCTGCCGGCGAGATGATGCGGGAGTGCTTGGTGGAATCCTTGACTACTCCTGCCGAAGCTCGTGCACGTGGAATTTCAACCCGGCGTCGCTACAATGATCTCAGACGCCTGTGCCTGAGCTGCCCGACATCACGGTCTACCTTGAGGCGCTGGAAAAACGGATTCTCGGCCAGAGCCTCACACGCGTGCAGATTAACGGGCTCTCGCTTTTGCGGACAGCGCAGCCGCCCATCAGCAGCGTGGAAGGCAAGAAGGTGCTCCAACTGCGTCGCATCGGCAAGCGCATCGCTATTGGGTTGGAAGACGATCTTTGGCTCGTCCTCCACCTGATGATCGCCGGCCGGCTTCATTGGCACGAGGGTGGCTCGAAAGCTTCGAAGTCGCGCACGCTGGCTAGCTTTACATTCCCCAATGGAACGCTTTCTCTAACGGAAGCTGGCTCACGAAAGCGGGCGTCGCTTCACCTGGTGCAGGGAGAAGCAGCGCTTCGCGCCCTCGATCCCGGCGGCCTCGATGTGCTGCGGGCGAACCTGGAATCCTTTACCGCAGTTCTCCAGTCGGAGAACCACACCCTGAAGCGCGCGCTCACCGACCCGCAATTATTCAGTGGCATTGGCAATGCGTATTCCGACGAGATACTCTTCGCGGCCGAGTTGTCTCCAACGGCGCTGACAAAGAAGTTGACTGAGACCGAAATCGAACGGTTATTCAATGCAATCCGCGCGCAACTGGTTCAGTGGACGGAACGCTTGCGGGACGATGCGGGAAAAAAGTTTCCAGAAAAGGTGACGGCGTTTCGCCCTGAGATGGCAGTTCATGGCCGCTACAAGCAGCCGTGCCCTCGATGCGGTGGGAAGATACAGCGCATTCGTTATGCAGCGAATGAGACGAACTATTGTCCTCACTGCCAGACCGGCGGAAAGCTGCTCGCCGATCGCAGCCTCTCGCGGCTCCTGCGGCAGGACTGGCCGAAAAACGTGGAAGATCTGGAAAACCTCACGGCGACTCACCGCAAGAAGAGCACTTGAGATTGCCGCCTGGGACCACGACCCGCCTGCCCGCTACTGAATTCTGATCAGCTCGATGTCGAAGACGAGTGTACCGAAAGGCGGCTGTTTGCCCTGGTATGCGAGTCTCTCGGGAATCCAGAAGCGCGCCTTCTCGCCTTCGACCATGAGTTGCACGCCTTCGGTCCACCCGGGAATAACCCGGTCGAGCCGGAAGCTGGACGGTTGACCGCGCATGACCGAGCTGTCGAACATCTTGCCGTCGGTCGTCCAGCCGGTGTAGTGCACCGTGACCTCGTCAACGCTCTTGGGATGGCGTCGGCCTTCGCCTGGGGTCAACACCTGGTAAACAAGACCGCTCTTGGTCCGCTGGGCGTCAGCGGGGGGCGTTTTCACATCCGCGGGCGCGCGGGTTGGTATGTCGACAAGCGTCACCTGGAAGACGAGCGTACCTATCGGCTTGCCTTGCTGCCCTTTGTAGGCGAGCGACTGAGGAATCCACAACATGCGGGTTTCGCCCGGCACCATCAGCTGAACGCCCTCGCTCATTCCGGGGATCATGCGTTTCACCTGCAAGGTCGCAGGCTTGCCGCGCTCTACCGAGCTGTCCAGCACTTTCCCGTCGGGCGTCCAGGCGGTGTAATCGATGGCGACGACATCATCTTTGGAGGGGCGGTTGGTGCCGGTACCAGGCTTCAGCACTTTGGTCACGAGGCCGGATGCGGTCTTCGTGGCGTCAGCCGGCGGCGCAGCGAGATCCGACGGAGCGGCAACCGGCGATGGCGACGGTGATGTCTGAGCCGAAGCCGATACTGCGACTACGGCCAGAATGAATAGGGCAAAAGAAGAAAGAATGCGCATTGGATTGTTGTATCGGCAGCGTCTGCCGCCTCCTGACTCAGTTGTGTTGTCCTGCCTCGCAACGTTGGCAGAACCGCCCGCAAAAAGATGTCTTCAAACTCCCATGATGTTGTAGCCGCAGTCCACATAGAGGGTTTCGCCGGTGATGCCGCTGCCGGCGTCGCTGGCCAGGAAGACGGCGGTGGTCGCAACTTCGTTTACGTCGACATTGCGCTTGAGCGGCGCTCGTTCCGCCTGCTCCTTCAGCATGTCGCCGAATCCCGAAATCCCGCGCGACGCCAGCGTCTTGAGGGGCCCGGCGGAGATCGCGTTCACGCGAATATTGTTCTTGCCCAGGTCGTAGGCCAGGTACCGAACGCTCGCCTCCAGCGCAGCCTTGGCAACTCCCATGATGTTATAGCGCGGGATGACCCTCAGCGACCCGTAGTAGGTGAGGGTCATGATGCTGCCGCCCTCAGTCATGAGCGGCGCGGCGGCGCGTGTAACGGCGATGAGCGAGTAGACGCTGACGTCGAGCGCCACACGGAAGCCTTCACGGCTGGTGTTGAGGAAGTCGCCGCGCAGGTCGGCTGCAGGGGCGAAGGCGACAGCGTGGACCAGGATTTCGAGCTTGCCATACTTGTCCTTAAGCGCAGAGAACAACGCATCGATCTCCGCATCGTTGCTCACATCGCATTGAAAGCCTGAAGCGCCGGGCAGATCGGCGATCAGGCCCTCGGCTTCAAGCTTCATGCGGTCGTTTTGATAGCAGATGGCCAGGGTTGCGCCGGCCTCGTGGAGTTTCTGGGCGATGCCCCAGGCGATGG
>PLBD01000476.1 GCA_003135315.1 Acidobacteriaceae bacterium
CGCGAGCTGATGGAGCTGCACACGGTGGGCGTCAACGGAGGTTACACCCAGCAGGACGTGACCCAGGTGGCCCGCGTCTTCACCGGCTGGACCATCGAGGAACCACGCCAGGGCGACGGCTTTGTCTACAAGCCGCGTTTGCATGAGCCGGGTGAAAAAATTGTCCTGGGGCACAAAATCAAAGACAGCGGCGAAAGCGAGGGAAGGGAAGTGCTCGAGATTCTGGCGCACCATCCCTCGACCGCGCGGTTTATCTCGACCGAGTTGGCGCAGCGATTTGTTTCTGACGACCCGCCAAAATCGCTGATCGACGCGATGTCAAAAACGTTTCTGAAGACCGATGGCGATATTCGCGCGGTACTGGAAACGATGTTCCACTCGCCGGAGTTCTGGGCGCCGGAAGCCTACCGCGCGCGAGTGAAGACCCCGTTTGAATTCGTGGTGTCAGCGCTGCGCGCGACGCAAGCCGATATCGGCGACCCGCAACCGCTGCTGGGCACGCTCAATAAAATGGGCATGCAGCTTTACGGTGCGCAGCCGCCCACTGGCTATTCGACCAAGGCGGATGTCTGGGTAAACTCAGCGGCGCTGCTCGATCGCATGAACTTTGGGCTGGCGCTGGCGGCGAACCGATTGCCCGGCACCACCTTCGATCTCGCGCGCCTCCTGAATGGGGCAGCCATGGCCGACGCCGATCCCTATCAAGTGCAGTTGGAACTGGAACAGGCGCTGGTTCCGGGCGATATCTCGAAGCAGACGCACGAGACCATCGAGAGCCAAATCGTCGACCCGCAGGCGACGGCGCAATTCAAGGATCCTTCGCATCCCGCCAACGTCAACGTAATTGGCGGGCTGTTGCTGGGCTCGCCTGAATTTCAACGCAAGTGAAAAGAGAACATATGAGCATTACGCGACGAACATTTCTTAGGAACGGCGCGATGGCCGTGATCGGGACCGCGGCTATCCCCTCGTTCCTGACGCGCGCAGCGTGGGGCGCAGTCGAAGCCGGCTCCAATGACAAGCGGCTGGTGGTCATCTTTCAGCGCGGCGCAGCCGACGGGCTCAACATTGTCGTGCCGCATGCCGAACCGGCATATTACGCGATGCGGCCCAGTATCAATATTCCACGGCAACAGGTGATCGATCTCAACGGCTTCTTTGGACTGCATCCCTCGCTGTCATCTTTTAAGCCGCTATGGGAGCAGCGGCAACTGGCTATTGTTCACGCTGCGGGCTCACCGGACACGACGCGCTCGCACTTCGACGCGCAGGATTATATGGAATCGGGTACTCCGGGCGTGAAGATAACCAGCGACGGCTGGCTGAATCGCACGCTGCAGTCGGAGTCGGCCGCTGCGGACAGTCCGTTCCGCGGCATCGCGCTCGGTACTTCGCTGCCGCGGATTCTCTCGGGCAAGGCGTCGGCGGTAGCAGTCAGCAACGTAAACGGGTTCTCCATCGCCGGCGGAAATTCTGCTGCGCCGCTGGGCAATACATTTGAAGCCATGTATGACCAATCAGTCGACAGTGTGTTGCACGGCACCGGCCGCGAGACATTCGAAGCGGTGAAGATGCTGAAATCCGCCGATCCACAGCACTACACGCCTGCGCCGGGAGCGAACTATCCGAAAAGCCGCTTTGGCGATGCGCTCCGGCAGACAGCTCAGCTCATCAAGTCCAATCTCGGCGTGCAGATTGCCTTCACCGACATCGGCGGATGGGACCACCATGTGAACGAAGGCGCAGCCGAAGGGCAACTGGCAAACGTGCTGCGCGAGTTTTCGCAGTCGATTGCCGCCTTCTGGACCGACCTCGGCCCGCTCACGGATGACACCGTGCTTGTGAGCATGTCGGAGTTCGGACGCACCGCTCGCGAGAATGGCAATCGCGGCACCGATCATGGGCACGCTAATGTGATGTTCGTTCTCGGCGGCCCGGTGCGCGGTGGGCGCGTCTACGGAAGCTGGCCTGGCCTGGATCCATCGCAACTCAACGAAGGACGCGACCTCGCACTGACCACCGACTTCCGCCGCGTCCTCGGCGAGGCTGTCTCGCGGCACCTGGGCAACCGTAACCTGAACGCCGTGTTTCCCGGCTTCGAAAACTCGCCGCAGGCGTTCTTGCGATATCTGGGATAAGGCGGCTCCGTTCCGCCCTCTTTCGGCCGAGTTCTAGCTACGCGGGAACCATTACGCCTTTGCCTGCGTATTAACCCTTGTCACACTGAGGGACCTCCTTGAACACTGAGACCGGCGAATTGTTGCCTTACAACGCGACTCCGATACACACCGAACCCGTACAACCGTCGCAGCCGTCGATGCTACGCAAGACCTTTGTCGGCGAAGACGGCCTCCGCGCCGGCTGGAGCCTGCTGATCTTCGCCGCGATCATGGCGGTCCTGATCGTGGCCGTGAACGTCGTGGGCCACAAATTCTTTCAGCCCACTCCCAAAGCCGCGAAGGACGCCTCAGTCATAACCATCAAGGCGGGGTTCATCCAGGAGGCCATCCCTATCTTGCTGGTCCTGATCGTTACGTGGATCATGTCGAAGATCGAGCGACGCCCCAACTCCGTTTACGGCCTGGGCGGTAGTCGCAAGCTCCCGCTCTTTTTCGCCGGATTGGCGTGGGGAGTCACGTGTCTCTCCTTGCTCGTGCTGACTCTATGGAAGACCGGGCTGCTCGTCATAGACAGCCGCATCATCTTTGGCAGCGACGTTTTTCGGTACGGAATAATCTGGCTGCTCGGCTTCCTTCTGGTCGGCGTGCTTGAGGAGTACCTGACCCGTGGCTACCTGCAATACACCCTGACGCGCGGCCTCGCGGGCATCTACCAGTGGATCTTCAAGACACGCTATAGCGCGGGGCTAGGTTTCTGGACGGCAGCTTTAATTTTCTCCATCCTCTTTGGTTTGGGCCACAGTAGCAATCCCGGGGAGTCGCCTATTGGACTGCTGGCGGCGGGAATGGCTGGCCTGGTTTTCTGTCTTAGCTTATCGCGCACGGGGTCGCTATGGTGGGCCATCGGCTTCCACTGTTCGTGGGACTGGGCGCAATCGTTCCTGTACGGTGTGGCCGACAGCGGAATGATGGTGCAGCACCATCTGTTCGCCACGCATCCCGTAGGCAAGCCGATCCTCAGCGGAGGAGCCACCGGCCCCGAAGGCAGCATCTTCATCATTGCAATCCTGGCGCTGGTTAGCCTCATTATTGTCTTCACCCTTCCGCGCGTTCCCCGTGACGGCCGTGCCGGATTGCCGGCATGATGCAGGCGGGAACCGATTCTGTAAACGAATGGCCGTAGGCTCTGCGAGGGCAATCGCGCTAAACTGCATGCAGTGAATTTTTCGAGCCGTCTTCTCGCCACCCTTCTTGCTTGCGCGCTGGCCATACTGGGTAATGGAGTCCTCGCGCAAGACAGCACCTCTTCGTCCGCACAGTCTTCCACGAAGAAGAAAGCGTCGTCCTCGTCAAGCACACAGAAGACCAAGAGCACCGCGCACAAGACCCCGTCGTCGGCCCACTCGCACTCGCGGAAGAAAGTTACTGCGGCCCGCGCGCATCAGATGAAGCGCAGCTTCGTCGCCTCCAGCGATCTGCGGCCCATGGCGCGGCAACTGGTGGAGTTGCGCACCCTCGCAGCTTACGCCGGGGTGGAGAACTACGCGCACGCCCACGCCGGTACCGAAGCCGGCGCGCTGGCCTGGTTCGCGGTGGGCTATTCGCACTACCTCGACGCGCAATACCCTGCGGCAATTGCCGCGCTGCAGAAGGCGCAGCCACTGATTGGTGAACTCAAAGACTACGTTGCGTTCTTCATCGGCAACTCCTACGTGCTGAGTAACAATCCGGAGGAGTCGCTGGCCTATCTGCGCGACTTCGGGACACGCTTCCCGGATTCACTGTACGAGCACGATGCGACCATCGCCAATGCCAAGGCATTGCTGGCAATGAATCGTCCGAGCGACGCCATCCGCTTGCTGGAGGCTCACCGCATGCCTGCCAAGGCGGAGACCGAATACTTCCTGGGCAAGGCCTACGTTCAGGCTGGGCAAGGCCGCAACGGAGCCGAGATTCTGCAGCGCGTTTACTACGAGTATGCGACCAGCTATGTCGCTGATCAGGCAGAGGCCGATCTGAGGAAGATTCCGGAGGAACCATCGCTGCCGCCCGTGACCTATGCGCAGCACCTCAAGCGGGCCGATTCGTTGTATGCCGCGCGCCACTACGGTGCAGCTGCAAATGAGTATCGCTACGTGGTCGATCTGGCTCCGGCAGGGAAGCAGTCTGCGGGATTGATTCAGCTTGCCAACTCCTACATGCATGATGGGAACACGCGCCAGGCGCGCGAGGCGTTGGACCGCATCCCGGACGACGGCAGCGATGCCAGCGCGGAGAAGTGGTATCAGCAAGTCGAGATTGATCGCAAAACCAACGACGACGCAGCGATCAGCAACATCCTGGAACACATGCGGGCTTCCACGCCGAAGTCGCCGTGGTTTGAAGAGGCGCTGCTGAGCGCCGGCAACATGTATCTGCTGCGCAAGGATTACGATCACGCCCTCGACTACTACCGTGAGATTCACCAGCGCTTCCCTGACGGAACCAAGGCCGCGTACGCCCACTGGAAGTGCGCGTGGCTGACGTACCGGCAGAATCGCAAAGACGAAGCGAAGAAATATTTTGAGGAGCAGGTGGAGTTCTATCCGGGAACGAACGAGGTTCCCAATGCGATGTATTGGCGTGGCCGCATGGCCGAGGACGATCGCGATTACGGCGTGGCCCGCTCGTATTACCAGAAGCTTTCCGAGCGATACCACAACTATTATTATGCCGTTCTGGGGCGACGGCGCCTGGCGACACTGCCTGCGGCGCCTGCGGTAACGGTCGCCGCGCTGCAACACGTTCCGTCGGCGGCTGCGCTCGACCCGGTATCGCAAATCGTCGATCCTCCGGAAGACGATCTCCATTACAACCGCGCCAAGCTGCTGGAGAACGCCGGGATGACCGACCTGGCCGTGCACGAATTGCAGGCGGGCAGCACGACTGGCCCGTGCTGGGAGATGGTGGAGATTGCCAAGATTTATTCCAGCGGCGGCGAATACTACCGGGCACTCCAAGCCTTGAAACACGCCATCAGCGGATATTTCTCGATGGATGTGAACGCGCTGCCCGCTCCGTATTGGCAAGGACTGTTCCCGCGGCCTTACTGGGACGCATTGCGGACCTACTCCGAGGAGAACGGGCTGGATCCTTACCTGGTGGCGTCGCTGATTCGGCAGGAGTCGGAGTTTAATCCCAGTGCCATCTCGCACTCCAATGCCTATGGGTTAATGCAATTGCTGCCGAGAACAGGCAAGGGCGAGGCGAAAAAAGAAGGATTACAACATTACAGCACGGACTCACTGCTGGACCCGACAACGAACATTGAGTTGGGAACGCACTATTTCCGGCAGATGGTGGACCAATTCGGCGGGCAAGTGGAATACGCGCTAGCGGCCTATAATGCGGGCGCCGAGCGTGTAGTAGACTGGCGCGCCTCGGGCAACTATCGCGACGTGGAAGAGTTTGTGGAGTCGATTCCGTTCACCGAAACGCGAGAGTACGTGCAGGCAATCGTGCGCAACGCCGAGGTGTACAAGAAGGTTTACGGGACGCCGTAGGGAAGCTACCAGCCGTCAGCCCTCAGCCCGGCGTCGACAGAGCCGCGCAGCGGCGAGATGGTTCTAGCGCGACGCGGAAGCGTCAGGTAGCAGGTGAGAGATAATCCCGAGCCGCAGAGCGGTGNNAGCATGTCCTGCGCCAGCAGGTTCCAGCCGACAAAGCCGGCGAAGACGTGATTGGGTGATTGCTCCGGAGTAGGCGCGAGGCCTGCACCGGTTTCGGCGTTGTAGTCCTCGTGCATCGATCCCCACTTCTGGATGTCGGCCAGCACCATTCGTCCGAGAATCTCTGACAGCTCAGCGGCCTCTTTGTCGAAGCCGTAGCGCTTGAGCGAGATGTAGTTCAGGTAGTTCGCGTTGATCCAGATCGGACCCTGCCAGTTGGAATAGGGCACGATGATGGCGGCGTTGTTGTAGTCGGGATCCTGTTTGGAGAGGCTGCGCAGGCCGTAGGGCGCGAGCATGTAGTTCTTGTTCCACAGGTAGCGGCGGATCATAGCCTGCGCGTTCTTCGGGGGCAGAATGTCGTCGACGAGCGGAACGAAGTTGGAATAGCTGATGCGCTTGACCGGTTTACCGGTATCGCGACGGATGTTGTAGAACATCACGTCCGGCGCGGACCACATGTGAGCGAGCATCGCCGCCTTCAAGTCCGCAGCCTTCTTGCGGTATTCAGCGGCCTCGTCGGGCTTGCCGAGTTTGTCGGCCAGTTGCGCCATGGCCTTATACTCGCGCAACTGGAAGGTGCTGATGTCGGTGGCCAGGATGGCGCTTTTGTCGTTGGGATCGTTGGTCAGCGCGACGTTGTTGTCTGCACCCGAGGAGATCGCGTTCTCCCAGAAGAAGAGTCCCCACTTAGGATCGAACTGAGTTTGCTCACGATAGGAGATGACTTTGCGCAAGCTCTCCCAGATGGGATTTACCCACTGATAGTCGCCGAGTCCTTCTGACGCAATGACCGCGCCTTGCGCCAGGAAAGGCTTCATGGCGAACTTGCCCATCAGCGGACGCGGGCCCTTGGTGGTGATGCAACCGGCAACGTAGCCATCCTGATCGATGGCGCCGGCAAAGTCCAGCACCCACCACTTCAGGTACTGCGGCTTACCCTGCTGCGCCAGGTGCGAGCCGATGAAGAAGCCGTCCCAGTCCCACATCTGCTTGTAGTAGCCGGCGGGGATGAGGTAGTCGTACTTGATGAAGCCCTCGGCGGGTCGAATGGACTGCGGCTCCAGTCTGGCGTAAGCAGCGGAGACGTCCGTGAGCGTCTGCGCGAGGCTGGCGGGATTGTCGGCAGCGTGGTTGGTTCCAGCTGATGAGAGCGACAGCGAAAGGAGGAATGCGAAACGGATGGATCGCAGGATCATGCACAACATTGTCCCAGAAACCGGGAAAGTCGGCGCGATCCGGCCTGAGCTGTAGAATCATTCGATGGTCGTCATTGAGGGAAGAGCATGAAAGCCGCAATTCTAACTACGCCCGCAGACATCGCCCAGCGGCCTCTCCGGATTGAAGACGTTCCGCGGCCGGCGCTCGAGCCGGGCCACGTGTTGCTGAAGGTCCGGGCTTGCGGAGTGTGCCGCACCGATCTGCATATTGTGGAGGGTGAACTTCCGATGCGGCTGGAGCACGTGATTCCCGGCCACCAGATCGTCGGCGACGTGGTGGAAGGCGCTACACCCGAGCTTCCTGCCGGGACCCGAGTAGGAGTTTCGTGGATTGGCGGCACCGATGGCACCTGCTGGTACTGCAAGCGTGCGATGGAAAATCTTTGCGACTCACCTACGTTCACCGGCTACAGCGTAAACGGTGGTTATGCCGAGTACGCGCTGGCGCGCGCTGACTTTGTGTTTCCGCTGCCGCCGAAACTCGACGATTTGCATGCTGCACCGCTGCTGTGCGCGGGCATCATCGGTTTTCGCAGCCTGCGGGTTGCGGGAGTGGAACAGGGCGAGCGGGTTGGACTATTCGGATTCGGCGCGTCGGCGTCGCTGGCGATTGAGGTGCTTCGTGCCTGGAATTGCGAGGTATACGTTTCCACGCGAGGAGCTTCGCATCGCAAGCTGGCGGAATCGCTCGGCGCAAAGTGGGTCGGAACGGAAGCTGAAAGGCCACCGGTCGAACTCGACCGCGCGGTGACGTTCGCGCCCAGCGGCGATGTTGTGATCGCCGCGCTGTCGAGTTTGCGAAAGGGTGGTGTGGTGGCGATCAACGCCATTCACCTCGACCATATTCCGCAATTCGACTATGACAGCCTGCTCTGGGGCGAGCGCCAGATCCGCAGTGTTGCCAACATGACCCGCGCCGACGCCCGCGACTTCCTGAAGCTTGCGGCTGAAATCAACCTTCAACCGAAGGTCACGCAGTTTTCCCTCGACCAGGCGAATGAAGCCTTACTCGCGGTCAAGCAGGACGCGATCGACGGCGCAGCTGCAATCTTGCCGCGGAGCTGAGTGCCGCTTGTGCAAGACGATCTAATTAGGCGACTCGCTATTGGATCGCTGGCTTACTGAAGCCGGGCAAGTCCACCATGCGGCCGGCTGATGTGTCCCAATACTCGGCTTGCTGCACATCGATCTTCAGAAGGATGAGGTTGGGGTCGTCGAGCCCGCCAGGGAACCAGGATGTGTAGGTGGGACTCCACAATTCCTTGGCTTTGACGTGGTCTCGCACCAGCTCGCAATAGCCGCTGATAGAAACGTAGCGCCGGGCCGAGTGATCGGCGAAGGAAAGATTCACGCGCGGGTTGCTTCTTGCGGCCTCGACTTTCTCAGTGTTGCTGCCGGAGATAAACCAAAGTACGCCCGTGGGGTCGACTCCCTGGGCTGCCATCGGACAACTGTGCAAGCTGCCGTCTGGACGAATCGTGGTCAATATCGCCAATTCAATACCCGAGATCAGCTCGTTCAATCGGGCGGCGGGATTATAGCTTTGGCCCATATAGGCTCCTTAGATCGTTAGGTATTCGTTACTACCGGGACAACATAAAGCAAGATGCAGTCGTGCTGGCCGTCGGTCGATTTAGAGCCAACAATCGTCACCGCACCAAGAAAGTCTGGCTCGATGACGTGTCATCCGCCAGAAATGGCGGCGGCCATGCCGGCGGCGACGTCGTCTGGCTTCCACGTATTACCTGAGTATACCTTGAGCACTTTTCCGTCTTTGCCGATGAGCACCGTGCTGAGGCCGTGAACGATCTGCCCGCCTTTAGTGTTGTAAGCCAGCCCAAAGAAGTCGGCAGCTTTGCGCACTTGCTCGGGCGAACCCGAAGCGAACTGCCAGTGCTGGAAGCTGGGATCGATTCCGCCGACATAGCGCTGGCCGTAGCTGCGCAAGGCTGCGGGCTTGTCGTGCTCGGGATCAATGCTGATGCTGAGAAGCTGAGAATCCGCGAACGCTTTCGGGTCTTTCTGCAATTGCCGCAGGACTTGCGCGAAGTTGCTGCTCATGAGCGGGCAATAATCGGGAAACGGGCAGCGCGTGTAGATGAAAGTCAGCAGCAGCAGTTTCCCGCGGAATTGCTGAAAGTGAATGACTTGATCGCTCTGATTGGTCAAAGTAAGGTCGGGAACGTCTTCGCCCGGCTGCGGGATATGCAACTGCGAAGTTCCATCGCCGGCGCTATTGCTGCCCTTGGTGAAGCTGATGTCCTGCAACTCAGCGCGATCGCTGACAACCAGCGTGGCGCGGATCTGATCGCCGGGCGCAATCGCGCGAAACACCCAGTCGTTGCTTTTGCTGACGAGGTAGGGCATGGTCATGGCTTCCATGAATCCAGGAATCTCCTGGTGAGCAATCGTGAGCTCGTGATTTGCGGCGTCGACTGCCACGACGCGGCCCTGCAATTCGTAACGCTTGGCGTCAGGTTGATGAGAGCAGCTCGCAAGCAGTAAGAACGAGGTTGCGACGAGGGCCGTGAGACAGCGTCGCAGAAGCAGACGCCGTATGCGAATATCCATAACGATTTATTGTAGAGCAGCGTCGCTCAGGGCGCGCAGAAGTGATAGGACAAGTGCGGCGAAGTAGCTATTTCGATGGCGATTTTATTTGCGCCCGCCGTTGCCCGGCCCAGCCTTCTTTCGTTACCTGGCGGCCGCGGCCCACAGCCAGCGCGTCTTCTGGAACGTCGTCGGTGATGCAGGAGGCCGCGCCGACGTAAGACCCGCGTCCGATGCGGACGGGAGCGACAAGGGTAGCGTCGCTGCCAATGAAGGCGCCGTCTTCAATTACGGTCTTGTGCTTATGCACGCCGTCGTAATTACAGGTGATCGTGCCGGCGCCGACGTTCACACCTTCTCCAATCTCGGAGTCGCCCAGATAGCTCAGGTGGTTGGCTTTCGATCCTTTGCCCAGGCGAGTCTTCTTGGTCTCTACAAAGTTGCCGATGTGCGCGCTCTCGCCAATATCGCTGCCCGGACGCAGGTGCGAGTAGGGTCCCAGTTGTGCCCGGTTGCGCACGACCGAATCCTCTAAAATGCAACCGGGCTGAATCAGGACGTTGTCGCCAATTTCGCAATTGGTGATGACGGAATAAGACCGGATGCGGCAATCGGTGCCGATTTTCGTTTTCCCGATGAGTTGCACAAACGGCTCGATCACGGTGTCGGTCCCGATCTCGACATCGGCGTCGATGTCGCAGCTGTCGGGACGGAAGATGGTCGTGCCGGCCAGCATCAGCTCGCGCGCTTTCTTAGCGCGAAGCTGCGCGTCAAGCTGGGCCAGCTCCATGCGGGTGTTGACGCCCGATACTTCGTGGGAGTCCTCCGCCGGCAGCGCCAGCACCCTCTCTTTGGACTTCCGCAGCAGCTCAGCGAGGTCAGTCAAGTAGTACTCATGATGTGGGTTGTCGGTGCCGAGCTTGCCGATATGCGCGTATAACGGACCCGTGGCAAAGGCGTAGATCCCGGAATTGATCTCACGCCGTTCGGTCTCTTTTCCACGCAACGCCTTCTGTTCAACAATGCGCTCCACGTCGTCGGACTCTTTGCCTTTGACCACGCGGCGGAAGACGCGTCCATAACCGGTCGGATCGAGTGGCTCGGCGGTGAGGATCGTCATTGCCGCGTGGTTTGCAATATGAAAATCGCGGACGCGTGAAATCGTAGCAGGCGCGATGAGCGGAACATCGCCGGAAAGCACCAGCACGTGCTGAAAGCCTCGCAACGCCTCGCGAGCTTGCATCATGGCGTGTCCGGTGCCGCTCTGTTCACTTTGCAGGACGAAGCCGATTCCGGTGGCTTCGAGAGCGGAACGCACCTTCTCCGCTTCGTGTCCGATGATGACGAAGATGTTCTGTGCGGGTACGACCTGCATTGCAGCCGCGACGACATGAGCCAGCAAAGGCTTGCCGGCAATCTCGTGCAGCACTTTAGGATGCCGGGACTTCAGGCGCGTACCTTTTCCGGCGGCGAGGATCACAATGGCGAAAGTGGAGCGCTTGTTCTTCGCGGGTTTTGCGGAGGCAGCTTTGGACATTTGCGTCAGGACCAGACACCCCATTTCACCACAGAGACACAGAGAACACAGAGAATTAATTTCAAGTCTTTCCTGCGTTCACCGATCTCCGTGGTGAAGGACCGTTTGCGACGGTAGAAGGCTCGCACCACAGAGTCCACGGAGTTTGACCCTTGGATTCTCTGCGTCTCTGTGTTGAATTATTGCTTTACGTGCAATGCGGCTACGGGCGAGTCGCGCAATTCCATCATAAGCCGGAGCAGGTCCTGCGCGACACGATGAGTGTCGTGGCGAGCGATGAGGCCCTCGGTGGGATGTTCCTCTTCCATCAGGTATTCGCCGAGCACCGGCTTTACACCGTGCGCCTCAATCTGTTCGACATCGGCTTCGATCTGCGACTGCCGTTTTTCGGCATACTTGGCCGCCAGTTGCGGCGACGCTGGCGTGCGATTCACCAAAGCGTAGTCGAAGAACTGATGGCCAGCGTGTTTATAGAGCGCGCGAATGTGATCGGAAGCTGTCAGGTCCAGACTCTCGTTGGCCTGGGTCATAAGGTTGCAGACGAAGACCTTCACCGCCGGCGAACTGACGATTGCCTTGGACACGTTGTGCACCAGCAGATTCGGAACCAGGCTGGTGAACAGTGAACCCGGCCCAATGGTAATCAGGTCGGCGCTCTCGATGGCCTCCATGGCCTTGGGCAGCGGCTCAGCGTCTTCAGGCGTCATGCGCAGCTCAACGATGCGACGATCGCTGGCGGTAATGTTGGTTTCGCCACGGACCACAGAGCCGTCGTCCATGATGGCGTAAAGTTGCGCGTTGCTGGTGGTGGCAGGGTAAATGTGGCCGCGCGTGGCCAGAATCGTGGAGGACTGCTCGATCGCCTGATTGAAGTCGCCACTGATGGCAGTCATGGCCGATAGAAACAAGTTGCCAAAACTGTGCCCGCCGACCCCTTCGCCGGAGGGAAAGCGATAGCGGAAAAGCCGAGACAGCAGTGCTTCCTCTTCCGAAAGCGCGACGATGCAGTTGCGCACATCGCCCGGCGCGGGAAGGTTCAGCTCCTTGCGGAGGCGTCCGCTGGAGCCGCCGTCGTCGCTGACGGTGACGATTGCCGACAGATCGGAAATGTTGGTTAAGACTTCTGGTTGAGTGTTTTCCACCGAAGGGCTAACGTAATGCTTTAAGCCGCGCAGAAGGGTCGACAGACCTGTGCCGCCGCCCATCGCGACAACCTTGATGGGACGCACATCAGCGGAATTTGCGTAGCTCGACATGGTCGGCTCAAGTTTGCGAAGTCTAATAGCGCCACTTGTCAGGCTCGATGGCGGTCTCGGTGCTGGTGTCAGGATAGAGCAGCTCGGTGAATCTTGGATCGTCAGCTAGGTTCTTAAAATCGGAGTCGTTGCGCGCCTGATAACGGTTTGCCGGATTGAGCCGGATAGACTCGCCCAGGTTGCTGAGAGCCTCGGGAAAATGGCCGGTCAGGCAATTCAGGGCCGCCATGCCATACCAGATGAAGTCGAGTTTGGGAGAGCTCCTGGTGAGCAGGTCGAAGTTCTCGCGCGCGGTGACATAGTCACCCAGGTTCATGAGCGATATGGCGTAGTCATACTGTTCCTCGGCCGTCTTGAAGGTGTTGGAAGCCCGGCTCATCTGCTGGGTGCAGCTGTGCAGGTGCACCGAAGCGCGGTCAGCGAGTTCAGGACTCGGTCCTGAGACAACCTTTTCAAAATAAGCCTTGGCCTTGTCGTACTTGTGGCCCTGGAGGGCCTTCAGGCCAGCCTCATAGTTTTGCACAGCCTGTGAAAAACGCGGGTCCTCCGAGATTTTCATGGGCCTGGCGCCTCGACCTGCGTGTTCGAACGCGGCTGCGGGCATTTGCAAGCTCTTTGCCTTGATGCTCTTGGGAGCGCTTCCTTTGACAGTTGGTGTGGCTTTCTTCTTCATCCGGTAAGCTACCCTCAGATCAGTGCGACAAAGAACTGCTACTGGCTGTGGAAAAACCCAATTCGCGCGCAGGCGGTTGCGCTGAGTTATAACCGGAACTCAGGAGCTTCGTCAACCCACCTTTGTGAGTAAGACCGCAGCGCCTCTCTAATTGCCCTTTGCTTCCGCTTCCAAGTCGATGGCCTTCCAGTCCCCTCGTATGATGCCTGCCCGGATCTGGGTTGGAGTTTTCTTGAGCCTGGTTTGTTCGTAAGCGTAGAAAACTTCCTTCATACAGAGCCCGCAGTGCGCCCCGTGCGTGGTCTCAAAGCAACTGTGCAGACTGTTGTGCCCCATTCGATCGCAGTAACAGTAGCACGGCATCTGGTAAATCACATCGGGGATTTTGGCAGCCAACTCGTAAGCGCGAACCTGGTAGGGATACTGGAAGGCTTCGCCCCGCCACTGGTCCTTGGGAAGAATAGGCAGCGCGTCGCCGGGCTTCATTGGCCCGTGGTTGTACGCAGGCACGTGGTCACCCTGGGCGGCGCAAACGACGGCAAGCAGGGTGATCAATAGGAACAGCACAGATTTCTTCATGGAGGAAAAACCCTTGCGATGCATTGTATCGGAGAAACGGCGACGCCGCACAAGACGGACCGCAAAACGCGGCAAACCACTCTGCCGCCGGGTAATCTCGGGGGTCGCGAGTTCTCCTTGACCCACAAGGGCAGGGGGCGCATAATTGCGCGGCGTTTGACTTGGTGAATCCTGCAGGCGCAGCTTTGCGTTTTGCGGGGCATCGGCTGTAGGCCAGGAGGCATGGTTATGGCGGAAGAGGCACGTAAGCGGATTGGCGACTACGAAATCGTCCGTGAGTTGGGTCACGGGGGAATGGGGCAGGTGTACCTGGTGCGCAACGCGATCTCGGACCGCGTTGAGGCCATGAAGGTCCTGCTTCCCGACCTGGCGCAGCAAGGGGACTTGGCCAATCGCTTCATGCGCGAGATCAAAGTATTGGCCAGCCTGGAGCATCCCAACATCGCCCAGCTCAGGACCGCGTTTACGGCGGAGAACCAGTTGGTAATGATCATGGAGTACGTGGAGGGCGACACTCTGGCCCAGCGCCTGGAGCGGGGAGCGTTCTCCCCCGCCGACGCCTTGAACTATATGGGGCAGGTGCTGGGTGCGCTGAGCTATGCCCACGGGAAAGGCATCATTCATCGCGACATCAAGCCCGCCAACATGATGCTGACGCCGCAAGGCGTGATCAAGCTGATGGACTTTGGCATCGCGCGCTCGACCCAGGACCTGGGCATGACTGTCACCGGCACGACTCTCGGGTCGGTGTGCTACATGTCCCCCGAGCAGGTGAAATCAGAGCCTACCGATGCGCGCTCCGACTTGTATTCTGCCGGCGTTTCGCTCTACGAGATGGTCACGGGACACACGATGTTCAGCGCGACCAGCAGTTTTTCCATCATGGAGGCGCACGTCAAAGAAATTCCGCATCCTCCGATTGAGCTGCAACCCACGCTTCCCAAGGCGCTGAATGACATCATCATGATGGCGGTCGCCAAAGACCCGTCGCAGCGCTTCCAGACGGCCGATGCCTTCCGCAATGCTCTGTCGCAGGTTGGCGTCTCAGCAGCGGCGGCAGCGGCACCGCCTCAGCAACAACCGATTCCAACGCCGTCGCCGCAGCCGAAGGCAACAACTCCGCCGCTGACTCCCGCAGCAGCGCCTGCCTCCCAGCAGGAAGGCTGCGCGGTATTGCAGCCGCGGCCTGCCGAGCCCGGCCGTCGACACATCGGCTGGATATTAGCTGCGGCCATCGTGATCCTGGTGGCGGTTTTCGGCGGCACGCAAGTTTATCGCTCGCACACGCAGAGCTCCACTGCGGTACCCGCAGTCGAATCGGGTGCTGGCGCCGCCCCTGGCACATCGAATCTAGCTCCTTCACCTGCCGCGCCGGAGACGAACTCATCGGTCGGTCAGAGCGAATCGGCCGCCGCAACTCCAGCACCACTAGCTTCAGCTCCTCCCAACCCGGCTTCGGCTCCGCGCAGTACAAAACATCAGGATGCGAGCGCGGCGCCGCAAGGAGCAGCTCCGGCTGAGTCGGGGCCTTCGGCGGAGGAGATTGCCGCGCACAAGAAGTTGCTCGACGACATGGAGACGGAGACCGACCATCTTGACAGCCGGGCAGCCGCCGTGGAGAGCAGCCTGGATACGATGGAGCAACAGATGCATCAGAGCGGCCTTGGATTGCGGGGCGACGTCGTGGCCTCGCGGGCCAACATGCGCGCGGACCTGGCGAAGGCCAAACAGGCGCTGGAAGGATCGGATACCGATCGTGCACGGAAGTATCTGGACCAGGCGAACCATGAAGTCGAGAAGCTGGAGGCTTTTCTCGGCCGGCGATAGCGCAAAGCAGTGCTGTCCGTACTGCTCAGAACGAAACTATAATGGCTCCTGATCGTCTAACCAATGTATATGACCTCCCACTCCGGGCAAGAGAATTCAGCCGAGCCTCTTCCTTCAAGTCAGGACCAATTGACGGAAAGCGCGCCGAGCGCGCCAGGGCAAGAACCTAAGCGCGTGGTTTCAGGCTGGGTGCGAGATGTCGTCATCTCGCTGGCGGTTTCGGCCTTCTTCATCATCTTTCTCTACCAGCCGGTTAAGGTGGAAGGTACCAGCATGATGCCGACGCTGCAGGACCAGGAGCGGGTGTTCATCAACAAGTTTGTTTACAAGCTGGAGCCGATCGAGCGCGGCGATGTAATTGTGTTCCGCTATCCGCGCGATCCTGCCAAGAGCTACATCAAGCGCGTGATCGCCGTAGCGGGCGACAGCGTCAGAATTGAAGCCGGGGTTGTGTTCGTGAATGGTCATCGCCTATCCGAGCAGTACCTGCCCCGAATGTACGAAGACGTCCGCTCCTATCCGGACACCGTGGTGCCGCCCCATTGCTATTTCGTCCTCGGAGACCACCGAAATCTTTCCAACGACAGTCGAGATTTCGGTCCCGTGGATGAAAGCTTCATCTTTGGGAAAGCCGTTTTTGGTTATTGGCCGTTCGCCAGGCTAGGCACGCTGCGGTAGCTGATTTTTCCCCGTTCACTTTTCGCGCAAGGATCCCGCTTCCACTGGGGCAGCGGAGGATTGCGCTGCCAGCATGGTTCGCTGGGACACTTACTCCTTTGTGCGAAAAGCTCTCGGAGTTCAAAAAAACCTACGGCACAATCTGAAACACAACGCCCATGCCATACGCGCCGCCACTGGATGCTGTGCCGTAAAGAGTGCCGGTGGAATCAAAGGCCAGCTTGCACACCGGACTGCTTCCGTCCTTCCCGCCAGTGAAGTCGTGCAGGGAAGTGTAGCTCCAGCCACCCTCCACTCGCGTCAGCTTAAAGACGGATCCGAAGCCGTAGCGTCCATCGCCGAACGTGGTCCCGTACAAATTTCCGGAAGCGTCCATCAACAATTTGTCATAGGGACCGAGACCAATCCCCCCGCTCAGCCCATAGATGAAGTCATAAGACCAACTGCCGTCCGAGGCGACCATCTCAAACACGGTTCCGCCCGCGGTGGCACTATGGACCGTGGTGCTGTAGAGATTGCCGGAGGCATCGAGAGTGAATCCTCCTTGCGGATAACCTCCATCGTCGCCGTGGTAGGTAAAACCGTGGATGGTGCTTTCTATCCAACCCGAACCCGAAGGAGTCAGCTTATAGGCCGCGCCGTGACCATAGGGGCCGTTATCCCCGAACACGCCGTAAAGGTTGCCGGCTTGATCGAAGACGACACCGCTCCAGGGATACTCACCATCGCCATCGCCCCGGGGCTGATAGAGAATATTCTGTGTCCACCCGCCGTTGGAGGGAGTCAGGCTAAAAATCAGCCCCCAGCCGGCAGGGCCTCCATCGACTGTCGTGCCATAGATGTTTCCCGCCTGGTCGAAGGCGAGCTCGCCTTGAGGATACGATCCATCGCTGCCCGAGAAACGATACAGGATGGTCGAACTCCATTCGGAAAGGACTGAGGTCGGGGCCTGCGTGGGCGGCCTGATGCTGTAAACCGTGCCACAGCCGTGATAATCGTTGGACGTAAGGCAAGGACCACCTCCGCCAGCGGAGGTTGAGCCATAAAGGGCACCGTCGGGCCCGAAGATCAGCCGGCCAAACGGACCAGCGCCGTCATCACCATCGGCAAAACTGTAAAGCGGGCTCAGGACCCAACCTCCGCCGTCGTTGTCCAACAGGAAGATTGTTCCGTAGCCGACTGTGCCGCCGCCAAAGGCCGTTCCGTAAATGTTGTCATTGGCATCGATGGTTAGCCCGGTGAAGGGAGACGCCCCGTCCTGTCCACCCGTGAAATCGTGGATCACACTGAAAGTCTGGCCCAGGGCCGGTTGCGTTATGGCGGTGATGATTGCGATGAGGGCAAACGCGACGAGCGAGGCGGAGCATGCGCACCTCGTCAGACGCCAGCCACGACTGAAGATCAAGCCTTGCGATTCCCTATGATTCAATATCACAACATTGCTTCCTTTTCTCGACCAGAGAATGAATAGTCCGCCCATGTCCATAAGGCCCTTCGCACCAACAGCCGCGGAGAACGTGGCGGGAAGGGGCACGCGATTAGTTCCCCAAGCAGGAGTCTATTGCGCTTTGATTCCATCTGAAAGTTACGAAAGTACAAGCAGACGATTGGACTTTCGTAACCGCCTGATCATTGACAAATGCACCTCGTCCGCAGTTACAGGAGTCTCCTGCCGAACCGCTCGTGGCACTTGACGCTTAGCCGGGTTCGGCCGCGACCGCATCCTGCGCGAAGGCTTGGCGCGGCCCATCGGTGCAGCGTAACTGATACGGAGAGACGCACTAACAATGGCGAGACATCTGGCCAGTTTCTTTGGAACCGGTCTTCGAGCTTGCAGCTTGCAGTGGTTTGATTGTCCACCAGCCATGAAATCCGGTCAAGAGGTTTCCAGGGTTCGCGACACCGGAAAGTACATATTTACTACCTGTTCAAGTAATCACATCACGAAGGTCTAGGGGCGCTGACCGTTTCGTGCGGCTGCTATCAGATAAAAGTCGAGGTGTTGCCATTGAAAGCCGCCGAACTGGATGACTTTGCGGCCGGGCAGACGATACTCCAGTTCAGCCTTGGTACCGCTGGCGGCCACGACGATGTGATCGCCGGCGGGAATCTCGTTGCGCTCGTAGCTGGCCACGGCATGATTGCGGTAAAAGGCCAGTCCATACTCAACCGCGGGCGGAACATCGTATACAGCGATGTCCGGAATGCGGCCGATTTCGGTTCGCTGAAGCGAGGCCTGTACCAAACGCTCCGACAGCAGGAGGTTAATCATGGGCGCAGTTCCACGCAGAGTAAGAGCAAACGCGATGACCACGGGCACCAGGGTAGCGAAGCGAAGCGCGCGATAACCCTGGTTCTGGAGCACGAACCAGAACATGATAATGGTCACGAGCGCCAGCGCCGCGGCTACGATGATCACGTTCCGAGGCAACCCGAGTTTCAGCAGCTTGAACGGCACAATAAACGCGGCTGCCAGCATCGCCGCAGACAGCAAAGCGTGCAGCAGGACCATCCACATCGCGGGCTTACCCGCATCTTGTTCGCGGCGAAAAATGAAATCGGCAAGCAAGATGGCGCCCGCCGGAATCGCGGGCAGGATGTATCCCGGTAACTTGGATTGCGAGAGCGAGAAGAAGCCGATGGGCAGCAGGAACCACAGCGTCAAATAAGTGCGCAAATCCTCTTGTCCGGCCGGCTGTTGCACCGAGAAGCGCCAGTCGCGTATCGCGTCGAGGACGGCAGCCACAACGAATACGGTCCATGGCACCAGCGCCAGCAGCGCCACCGGCAGATAAAACCAGAATGGCTCGGGATGGTGATACAGGTTGGTGGTGAAGCGTGCCAAGTTATGTTGCAGAAAGAAGACGCGGAAGAACTCGGGATTCGCGCGCTGCACGGCAATGAACCACGGTGCGGTAACCGCGAGATAGAGCGCGATCCCGACCGGCCACAGTGTGCGCAGGAGCAGTCGCCAGTCCCGGCGCAGAGCGGCGAACGCGACGATAATCAACCCCGCGAGAAAAACGGCGACGGGCCCCTTGGCCAACGTCGCCAGCGCGCTGAAGAAATAAAACCCCAGCAGCCAGTTTCGGCGGTCGCTTATATACCAGCCATACCAGCAGAGCATGGCCGCGGTGAACATGGCGGTCAGCGGCATGTCGGTGGAAGCGCTGCGTCCGAAGCCGATGATGCTGGCGGCGGACGCGGTTATGAGCGCCGCATCCAGCTGCATGCCGCGACGGAAGCGGCGAGTCCAGACGTAGATGAAGATGGTCAGCAGCATCGAGAGGACCGCCGACGGCAGCCGCGCAGCGACATCGCTGGCTTCGCCGGCGCCTTTGTAGGCGATCATCGCGCACCAGTAATACAGCGGCGGCTTTTCCAGCCAGGGATGTCCGTAGAGCACGGGCGTTACCCAGTCATGACGCGTGAGCATCTCACGCGCGACCTGCGCATAGCGCGGCTCGTCTGCCCCGACCAGTCCGACAAGTTGCAGCCCGAGAATGAAAAGAAAACCACAGAAGGCGAAGAGGGCAAGAGCATCGGTGGAACGACGGGCGCGTTCACTGGGATTGGGAGTGGGTCGCAAGATGTTTCTATTCTAGCGGGAGTTCAGGTGCTCATTGCACGTGCGCGTCGTAGCCGCGAATGCGAAGTTGCGCCACCAGGCGCTCGGTGGCCACCGACAGTGGACCATCGACGCCGCAACCGCTGGCGCATTCGTGCCCGCCTCCGCCAAAGGCTGCGGCCACGGCCGCGACGTTGACCAATCCTTTGCTGCGCAGACTCACGCGGAAGTGACCGTTGGGCTCCTCGCGAAAGAACAGCGCTACTTCAATACCCTGAATAGCGAGAGCGTAATTGACCAGCCCTTCGCAATCTTCGTCACTGGCTTCGCAATGTTCCATGGTGGCGCGATCGACGTGCATCCATGCCAGCGTTCCATCGCGATGCAGGCTGGTGAGGGCCGCACCCAGCAGGCGCATCTTTGATATGTGAGTAGAAAAGTAAACATTGTGAGCGATGCTCACGGGGTCGGCGCCGCAGCGCACCAGCTCTTGTGCCAAAGAAAACGTCCGCTCGCTAGTGCCGTGGAAGCAGAAAGAGCCGGTGTCGGTCAGCACCGCCGTGTAGAGACAGGTAGCGACCTCCGGCGAGATTTTGACGCCGGCCTCGCGTGCCAGGCGGAAGATCATCTCCGCCGTCGCGCAGGCGTCGGGATCGATCCAGTTCACGTCGGCGAAGGGACGTGCGGTGGCATGGTGATCGATGTTGATGAGGTAGTGGTGCTCCAGGCCAGAGAGTTTGGTGCGCTGCACACTGTCGCATTCTAGGATGATGACAGCCTCGGCTTCGGGAGCCTGCTGAGTTTCGACCAACACAGTGTCGCTGAAAGGAAGCGGGCTGTAAATGCCGGGCACGCCGTCGCTGAGCACGACGCTTGCCTGCTTGCCCATGGTGCGCAGAATCTGGGCGCAGGCCAGCGTNNAGCTAAAGGCTAAGAGCTAAGAGCCCTTTCTCCTCTTCTCGATCCTGTGTAACAACTCTTCGATCCGCCCGCCGTATTGCTCGGAACGGTCCAGCTCAAAAAAGATTTCCGGAGCCTGCCGCAATCCCAGGCGCCGGGTCAGCTCGTGACGGATGTAGGCGCGTGCGGCGTTCAAGCCCGCGATGCTTTGCCGGGCTTCCTCATCGCTGCCGGCGGCGACGATGAAGGCGCGCGCCGTCTTGCCGCCCGGGCCCAAATGCAACTCGCTCAGGCTTACCAGGCCAATGCGCGGATCGCCCAGCTCTCCCTCGACCAGGGCGACGATCTCTTCCCGCAACGCCTCTTCGATCCGTTCGCGATGATACTTCTGTGCCCGGTTTTCCATGTCTTTCGCTCCATGCGCCGCGCGAAGGGGAACGTTAGAGCATACGCCTGTTTTTCAGGCTTGCGGCAATAACTATAACGATTCCCCGGTTAAATGATCGCCGAATTCCGTTTCATGGATGAAGTCCAGAAAGGAATCCGTGACCTCGCCGCCGCTGTTGTTGGCCGTGCGCATGGCGTGGCGCTCGACGTTGTGCATCAGGCCCTCGAGATACTCGCGGGAGCTGGAGATGCTGACCACGCCCAGAGTGGCGCGCTGCCACGCGTCGCTCGGGTCAAGCTCGGCAACGGCAACGTTGAAATGATTGCGCAGCCCGTCTTTGACACTGCGGATGACCTGCCGCTTGTCCTTGAGGGAGTGCGCGCCCTCGATGCGAATCTCGAGCATGAGATACGCGATCATCGTTAGTCCCCGCGAAAGCTGTTCACCACAGAGGCACAGAGGACACTGAGGTGTTTCTGTCCAAGAATCCTTTACGAGGCTATTGCAAAACATCCCGGAGACCGGCTCCTCTGCGGAGGATTCAGTTCCGGGACATTGGATGTTGTGTGCCGCCGCTCCGCGGCTAACAGCAGATCCCTCGTCGGGCTGAAGCCCTCCTCGGGACGACAAAATTAAGAAAGCCCTCAACAGCGCAGCCAAATCTGTGTCCCGTCAAAGCTCGCTATCGCTTACTGGCCACTAGCCACTGGCCACTGCCTTTACACGAACGCTTCGGCGGCGACGCGCTCGATGACGAAGACCTCGATCACGTCCCCGACTTTGATATCGCCGTAGTTCGCAATCGAAATGCCGCACTCCATGCCGGTGCGAACTTCGCTGACATCTTCCTTGAAGCGCCGCACCGAGCCGATCTTGCCTTTGAAGACAACTATGTTATCGCGCAGCAACCGCACTTCGGCGTCGCGCTTGACCACGCCGTCGAGGACGTAGCAACCGGCGATAACGCCAATCTTGGGAACACGGAAGGTGTCGCGCACTTCGGCACGTCCCAGGTAGCTCTCCTTTATGATCGGCTCCAACAAGCCGGTCATGGCGCGCTTGATCTCGTCCTGCAGTTCGTAAATGATGGAGTGCAGGCGGATATCGACTTTTTCCTGCTCGGCCAGTTCCTGCGCTTTGCGTTCCGGCCGCACGTTGAAGCCGATGATGACGGCATTCGACGCCGAGGCCAGCAGCACATCGCTTTCGGTGATGGCGCCCACACTGGCGCGCATGATGTTGATCTTCACCCGCTCGTTCGACAGCTTGCTCAGCACGTCGCTGAGCACTTCGATGGAGCCGCCCACGTCACCCTTGAGGATGACGAAGAGCTCCTTCTGGCCAGCGGTCTTCAACTGCTCGGCCAGGCCTTCCAGCGAGACACGCGAGCTCTTGGCCAGGGTGGCTTCGCGCGCTTTGGCTTCGCGATATTCGGAGATACCGCGTGCCTTCTCGCGATCGGCGACGGCGACCAGTTGATCGCCGGCCTGCGGCAATCCTTCCAGTCCGAGAATCTCCACCGGTGTAGCCGGGCCGGCTGATTCCAGCGCGACACCGCGGTCGTTGAACATCGCGCGGACCTTGCCGAAGACGTTGCCCACGACAAAGTTGTCGCTGTTGTGCAGCGTCCCGTTCTGTACCAGCACGGTCGCCACCGGGCCACGGCCGCGGTCGAGCTTGGCTTCCAGAACGGTGCCGCTGGCCAGGCGATCGGGCGAAGCTTTCAGGTCCTGAAGATCAGCGACCAAGCAGATCATCTCCATCAGCAGATTGAGATTGGTCTTCTGCTTCGCCGATACATCCACGAACACGGTGCTGCCACCCCAATCCTCGGGCATCAAGCCGCGATCGGCGAGCTGCTTCTTCACGCGCTCAGGCAAGGCGTCAGGCTTATCGATTTTGTTGACCGCGACAATGATCGGCACAGCGGCCGCCTTGGCGTGATCGATNNCTCTCGGTGACGGCCTCCAAGGAGCCCTGCACGTCGGCCTTGAGCACCAGATTGAGGGTGGCCGTCTCGCCGCGCTGGATCTGCTCGAAGAGGTCCTCCAGCTTGGCGCCCGTCGCCGCCGAGGCGACCGGGTTGTGGCCCGAGAGGCGGAAGCGCTGGGCCCTCGCCTCGCCGAGCGTACGTGCCGTGGCGAGGTCCTTCGCCCCACGCAGCTCGTCGCCGGCCTGGGGCGGTTCGGAGAGCCCGAGCACCTGGACCGGCATCGAGGGCAGCGCCTCTTTCACGTGGTCGCCGTGGTCGTCGACGAGGGCCTTGACCTTGCCCCAGGCCGCGCCGGCGACAATCGGGTCACCGACGCGCAGCGTGCCGCTCTCCACGATGACCGTCGCCACCGGGCCACGGCCCACTTCGAGCTCGGCTTCGAGCACGCCGCCGCGGGCACGGCCCTCGGGGCTCGCCCGGAGCTCTTCGACCTCGGCCACGATGAGCAGCTGCTCGAGCAGGTCGTCGATCCCCGTGCCCTGGAGGGCTGAGATCTGCACGACGATGGTGTCGCCGCCCCACTGCTCGGGCACGAGCCCGCGCTCGGAGAGCTGCTGGAGGACCCGCTCGGGGTTGGCGTCGGGACGGTCCATCTTGTTCACGGCGACGATGATCGGCACGTCAGCCGCCTTGGCGTGATCGATGGCTTCCAAAGTTTGCGGCATGACGCCGTCGTCAGCCGCGACCACCAGCACCACGATGTCGGTGACCTTCGAGCCGCGAGCACGCATGCGGGTGAAAGCTTCGTGACCCGGGGTATCAAGGAATACGATCTCGCGCCCGAAAGCCGGAGAGTTGGGATCGGTGATGGCAACCTTGTACGCGCCGATGTGCTGGGTGATGCCGCCCGCCTCGCCTCCGGCGACGTTGGTGGAGCGAATGGCATCGAGCAAGCTGGTCTTGCCGTGATCGACGTGGCCCATGATGGTGACCACCGGCGGACGGGTTACAGCTTGCGCTCCACCGTCTTCGCCTGCCTTTTCGGCTGGCCCTTCGTCCTTCGCCAATTGCTCTTCGAAGGTGATGACCGAGGTTTCCGCGCCGAAGTGACGCGCCATGTCGGTCGCGAGATCGGAATCCAGCGTCTGGTTGACGGTTGCGAACACGCCACGCGCCAGCAAGCGGGCGATGAGGTCCTTAGCGCGAATGCCCAGCTTCTCAGCCAGGTCTTTCACGCTGACGCCTTCGGGAATCGTGATGGCGCGGGTGATGGGTAGCGGCTCAGTGGAAAGCGAGAGCCGCGGCGGCGGAACGAAGCCCTTCATCGGGCCTTCCTTCACGCCGCGGGGAACATAGCGTTGGCCTGGACGCGCTGGACGTCCCATCGGACGGCCTGTTGGCGGAGGCGGAGCCCCGACCCCGGGACCGCCCGCAAATCCAGGACGAGCACCCGGCGGACCAGAACGTGTGGGATGAGGACCGCGACGCTCACCCGGCCGTATGGGGGGACGAGTGCCCGGAGGTCCACCGACGGGTGGCGCTCCTGGACGCGGGCGCTGGAAGATGGGCTTGCCACGCTCGGGCATGACGGCACGCGGCGGCGTGGTTGTTGCCGCACGCACAGGCGCCAGATAGACCGGACGCGGTCCGGTCTGCGGCACAATCAAGCGACGGGCGGCGGCGGGCTGCACTGGCTGCCCCGCACGCGGCGGAACTCCGGGCTGCGGCGGACGCGCGCCAGGTAGCCCAGGCGTTGTCGCCGGAGCAGGGGGACGCGCCGTAGCGGCGGGCGCGGATTCAATCTCCGCTCCAGTTTCGGGAACGAGAGTCTCTGGTACAAGGACGGCAGTCTCTGGTTCATCCAGAACTGCAACGTTATCTTCGATGGTTGCCTCGATTGGCTTCGCAGCTTCGGAAACGGCGGATGCATGGGCCGGCGGCGCGGCTGGAGGCGCTGGCGGCTTGGGCCGCACAATCACTGCCGGCGGACGGGCCACTGACTGTGGCGTGACGAAACGCGGTGCGGGCTTTGGCTCGACCGCCGTTGCCGGCGGCGTGGTGGCGGTTGCGGTAAGCGGGGATGCAGGCTTGGGCGGCACAGCCGACGGCGGAGTCACGGCCGACCGTGTTGGGACGGCATGGCTCGGCGGCGCGACCTGGCGTGACGGTGCGGCAGGCTGGGCGGCCCGTTGCGTGATGGCCTTCAGCACATCGCCGGGCTTGGAGATGTGCGAGAGATCAATCTTCGGCTTGAACTCGTCCTGCGCCGGCGCAACGCGCGAGGCGCGGCTGGGGCCGGGCTCATGCTCCTGATAATACTTCTTGACGCGCTCCGCCTGGTCTACTTCGATGGAACTGGAGTGCGTTTTCTTTTCCGTTACTCCGACCTTGAGGAGAACGTCGAGGATTTCCTTGCTCTTGACCTCAAGTTCCCTGGCCAGATCGTTGATGCGAATCTTGTGTTGCATGCCGCCCTGTTTCCTCCGTTATGTCCTGTCCGCTTACGCCTGCATAGCATCCTCACGGTTCAGTGGCCAGTGGCCGGTTGCCAGTGGCCAGTTAGGATTTCCTCAATTAGTTCAGCCTCTGAAGCACGAAATCTCGACCTGGCGATCTCAAAGCGCGCCTGAAAGCGTGCGCCACCCGATTTTCAACTGGCCACTGGCCACCGACCACTGGCCACTACTTTACGATCGTTTTTCTCCCGGCTCTTCTTCGTCGGGAACGTTTTCGTTCGGTGTTTCAGGTCGCTCGTGGATGATCCGCTCACCCTCGTCGGCGAGAGGCGCGTTCTCGACGCCATCGACAACTTCAGCCTCGAAGGCCTGACCTTCGTCTGCCAACTCCTCGACGCTCTCGGAATCAGCTCCCGGCACGTCGGGAAGACCTTGTTCGTCACCCGACTGACCGCCTTCTTCGCCCGGTTCCACATCGGATTCCGATGTGGGCTCGACTTCGGATTCGGCAACCTCGTCGTCGCTTTCCGACTCATCAATTTCGTCCGGCACTTCGCCAGCTTCGGCGTCGTCTTCCGCAGCTTCCTCTTCCTCTAGCTCACGAGCCTCTTCTTCGGCGGGAACATCCTGGCCAATCGCTTCGCCACCTTCCTCGTCATCCTGGGCGACAGCAACACCTTCGGCCGGCACTTCGCCTTCGGCCAAAACTTCGCCATCGGCAGGCGTAGCTTCGACGCCAGCTTCAACAGCGTCCAGGCTGGCAAAGTAATTATTGACCGCGATACTGATTTTCTCGACGGTCTTGGGGCCGATGCCGGGCACCTCTTCCAACTGCTCCGGTGTCATGTCGGCAACCATTTCCACAGTTGTGATGCCCGCTGCCACCAGCTTCTCGATGATGCCGGGTTCGAGATCGGGCACCGACTCCAGGGGCGTGGCTTGCGGGGTCATCATGCCGCGCATCTGCTCTTCCACTTCCTGGCGCTTTTCTTCCTCGCTCTTAATGTCGATCTTCCAACCCAGCAGCTTGGCGGCAAGGCGAACGTTCTGCCCTTTCTTGCCTATGGCCAGCGATAATTGGCTGTCATCCACGATCACTTCCAGGTGCTTTTCCTGGCCTTCGAGCACGGTGACGCGGCTGACCTTGGCGGGTTGCAACGCCTTCTCGGCGAAAGTCACCGGGTCTTCGTGATATTCAATGATGTCGATTTTCTCGCCGCGCAGTTCGCGAATGATGGACTGCACGCGCATGCCCTTCATGCCGACACATGCGCCCACGGGATCGACGTCCTTGTCCTTCGACATGACCGCAATCTTAGTGCGTTCGCCGGCTTCGCGCGCGATAGCGCGGATGACGACGGTGTTGTCATAGATTTCCGGCACTTCGGTCTGGAACAGATGTGAGACGAGTTCCGGCGCAGCGCGAGAAACCACAACCTGCGGGCCTTTTGAGGCTTTTTCCACGCGCACGATCATGACCCGGGCACGCTCGCCGGGAGCGAACGACTCCAGGCGCGACTGCTCCTTGCGCGGCATGCGGCCTTCGGCTTTGCCCAGATCGACGATGACGTCCTGGCCTTCGGTGCGCTTGACAGTGGCGTTGATGATCTCGTTCACGCGCCCAATGTATTCGTTGTAAACCGTGTCGCGTTCGGCCTCGCGCACCTTCTGGAAG
Organism: Acidobacteriaceae bacterium; assembly: GCA_003135315.1. GTDB lineage: Bacteria > Acidobacteriota > Terriglobia > Terriglobales > Acidobacteriaceae > Bog-257. The sequence goes on from PLBD01000476.1 coordinate 27,068, forward strand.
ATCACCTGCTTGGCCAGCTGCGCGGCAATGCGTCCCAGGACATCGGTGGCTTTGTAGGTGCGCAGCTCGCCGCCGACTTCGGCAGCAGGGTCGATGCGCTTGGCATCGTCCAGGGTGATTTGCGCGACCGGATCTTCGACCTGGTCGGGGCCCTCCACAATCGACCGCACGGCGAAGGCGCGGATCTGACCGCTCTCCTTGTCGAGTTCGGCGCGGAGGTTCTCCTGCGTCTTGTAATACTTCCGGGTGGCTACGACGATCGCATCCTCGACCGCAGTGACCACGATCTGCGGATCGATACCTTTTTCGCGGCTGAGAGCGTCGATTACGTTGTACAGTTCACTCGCCATAGATTCGTGCCACCTGATCTAATTCGAAAAAACCTTGTCATCCTGAGCGGAGGCGGCCGATTTTGGCCGCCGGAGTCGAAGGACCCCTATCGCATCAAGACCCTGTGTCGTCCCTACGGGACTCGGGGTCCGTTCTCGCTTCTACCCAGCGCTTCCGCGCTGGGCTAATTAGTTTCGCCCTTCGGGCTCAGCGTCGCACTTACATCTTTCACGAGTCAGAGGCACGGCAGCACTCCTGGCTCACGGCCTGAAGCTCGCGGCTAAAACTCGGGAACCAGGTTCGCCTTCTCGACGTTGGCCAATTCGATCTCGACTTCCGCTCCCGGTTCAACCGCCTCGTGCTTCTTCGACTTTTTCCGGCCGGTCAGCTCCAGGCTGAGGCGGCCATCCTGAAACGCCTTCAGGCGTCCTTCAAAATGCCGGTTGCCGTTCACCGGATCGCGCGTCATGAGCTTCACCAGGCTGCCGGTAAAGCGCCGAAAATCTTCCGCCTTCGACAGCTTGCGGTCCAGACCCGGCGACGAAACTTCCAGCAGGTACGAGGCGCCTGGTACTGCGTCCTCAACGTCTAAGATGGTGCCTGCTTCACGGCTGAAGGTCGCGCAATCCTCGTGGGTCACGCCGCCCGGCTTATCGATGAAGACCCGCAACATGCGGGCCTTGCCACCGCCGCACAGCTCCAGATCGACCAACTCCAGGCCGCTCGACTGCGCTACACGCTCGGCGATCTCGCGAATTTTGTCCAACCCGGCTACCATCGCGTTCCGTGGCTCCCGACCTCTAAACGAAGAGCGCCCGTCAGGCTCTCGCAACCACCTGGACTCGCCGTGTAACAGCGGATTACGGGGTGGAAATAAAAAGTGGGCGATCGCCCACCGATGTGCTTCGCCGAATCTGCAACGGTCCACTGTCGCCGGGAGCCGATGACAGGAACCTACAACAACAGTACAGAACTAAATATACGCCTATCTAGGGGAGAAACTCAAGGATGCGGTGTTCAAAACTGCCTCGTCAGAGCTCCATCCATTGCACGGGTCGTCGCGGGCTGGCATGCGCCGTCAGCGTGGGATAGCCCATATAGAAAACGAAGGTTGGCTGCCAGGAGGGATCGCCAGTGATTTCGTTTAGCAGGGCGGCACGCGATGCCGGTTGGCCCAGCGCCCGCTCGTGGTCTACCATTTCCACGGACTCGTTACAGGGCCTGGCGGCGATGCCCTTGGCAGTGGCAAACAGATGAGCGAGCTGCCAGGTCCGGCCAGCCAGCAAACACTGCTGCTGGTCATAGCGGTCACGTACGGCGATGAAGCCGATCAGCGGCGCGCTGAGCATCAAATCCGAATAGTCATCCTTCTGGCTGTGCGAGGCCACCGCGCCCAACATTCGTTCGGTCATCATCTTGGCAATCACGGTAGCGATGGGAGGCAGACCGAAGGCATCAATGGTCAGGCCGTCGCGATGCCGCTGCACCTCGCTCCACTGGGTGCGGATCCATCGCTCGCTGCCCGCCTTGACGTTGGGATCGGAATAGATTTCCTTGTTCGCTGCGGAGCTGACCTTGGCAATGTTTTTTCGATCGGCTTCGCCGGTGAAGAGGAAAAGTTTCACGTTCGCGTTGCCGTCGGGCAGATGGCTGAGCGCGTCCAGGAAATCGGGCGGCAACGGCTTGTGCGAGTCGTAACGAGCGCGATTGGTGTGGCGCAGCGGGATGGCATTGTACAGTTCGTCTGCTTCACGCTTTCCAGGTGCGAGATCCACGCGAGCGAGAAGTTGTGGTTTGGGTTCAGGAGGAATCGGGCCAAGCTGACCTGGCACGAGCTGTGCAGTGGCGGCGTAGCCGTTGGCAGGCGCAGCCAGCATGAGGTTTTCCAGAGCGCAACCCATGCCAATGTGTTCTTCGCGAAGATAGGGATCGAGTGCGCCGACGTTCCTGCTGGTGTCGATGTACAACTCAATTGAGGAATCGCTGACTTTGAAGAGCCATGGCTGCGTGTTATGCGGGCTGGCGGCGAGAATCGCGGCGCTCACCAGCGCAAGTGGACTGTCCTTGGCATTGCGCCAGTCTTTCCAGGGCTCGTAAGCTGGGCCTTCGCCGGTGCTGAAGACGCCTTGATCCCAAGCGCGCCAGACGCCGCCGCCCACGACCGCGACGGTCAAGACTCCCGCGCCTTTCAGGAAAGACCTGCGCCGCATGGACCACCTCGTGCTGACCTATGCCGGTCAGATGGAGCTGTCTAACTAACTATACGTTGGAGAACGACGAAAAGACTCACCGATTCATATTCAGAAGGTTTCAGGTTTGCCTAACACCCGCCGCAACTCTACAATGGTTGTTTACCCCCCACGGAAACCGAAATCATGATCCATTTTCCTGTCCCCGAGGCATTGACCTTCGATGACGTGTTGCTACTGCCCGCCAAGTCTGACGTTGTGCCTGCGCTGGCGGATACTACCACCCGACTGACCCGCAACATCGAGCTGCGCGTACCTCTCATCAGCGCGGCCATGGACACGGTAACGGAATCGCGCATGGCCATCGCCATGGCGCAGCAGGGCGGGCTCGGCATCATCCACCGCAATCTCACTATCGAGCAGCAGGCCACCGAGGTCGACAAGGTGAAGCGCTCGGAAAGCGGCATGATCGTCGATCCCATCACCATGTCGCCGGAGGAGAAAATCTCCGACGCGCTGGACGTGATGCGCCGCTATCGCATCTCGGGCGTTCCCGTCACCAAGAACAAAAAGCTGGTCGGCATCCTGACCAACCGCGATC
>PLBD01000500.1 GCA_003135315.1 Acidobacteriaceae bacterium
GTAGGAAGTGAGCACGCCGCCCTTGATGACGCAAAGGGCGCCGGTTCCGGCCCACGCCATGCACTTCAGGAAGCCGCGGCGGTCAATTCCGTCATGGTTGTGGTCGTGCAGGATCTCGTCTTTGGTTTCGACCGTGGCAAGTTTGCGATTCGTGTCGTTCATTGCGCGCACCTCGAATACGTGTCACCATCGCAAACCAGCGAATGGGCGTTTTATTCCAGGCGATAATGAAAAACGATCCGAATAAGGCCGATTCTGAGACTCCGGGAATAAAATCGTGACCGCAATGGTTGTACAGGTAGAGGCGTGACAGCAGAGCGGCGCACTGGCGATGAATTCGAGCGGCTGGCGATGCCGCTTTTCGACTCGCTGTACAACTTCGCCCGCTGGCTGACGCGCGACGAGTCGGAAGCCGAAGACCTGGTCCAGGAATGCTTCGCGAAAGCGCTGCGCGGGTTCTCGTCCTTCACGCCGGGTACGGATTTTCGCGCCTGGATGTTTCGCATCCTGCGCAACACGTTCCTGACCTCGCGGACTGGCTTGCGGGCGAAGCTGACGCAAAGCCTGGAAGAAGACGAGGCGGAGGGCGAGTCGGTTGCGGTGACGTGGGAGACGCCGGAGTCGTTCGCGCTGGCGTCAGCCACTCGTGATGCCTTACAAGCTGCGCTGGAGCGACTGCCCGCCGAGTATCGCGAAGTCATCCTGCTGTGCGACGTGGAAGAGATGAAGTACAAGGACATTGCCGAGGTGCTATCCGTTCCGATTGGAACCGTTATGTCGAGGATTGCGCGCGGCCGAAAATTGCTGCGGCAAGCACTCGCGGGAGAGCGGAAACAATCGCCGGCTTCAGCGGGGAAAGTGGACGAAAGATGAGCTGCCCAGAGTGGCGCGACCGGATTAACGCCTATGTGGATGCGGAGCTACCGCCGTCCGATATGGCCGCCTTTCGCGCGCACGCAGAACAATGCGCCGCCTGCGCTGCCGGCGCGTTGGCGCTGACGGAAAGCAAGCTGGCCGTTCGACGCGCGGGGAATCGCTACACCGCTTCGGCTGAGCTGCGTGCACGTATGCTTTCTGCGGCTCAAGGCCAGGACCTGGCCGAAGCCAAAGCTGAACCAGCGCGCATCGAGCCGGAAAAGCATTGGACAGGCCTGGAGCGCTTCACCTCGGGGATGTGGCCGCGGTGGGCGCTCGCGGCCGCCGCTCTCTTGCTGATCACGGTGGGATTGTTCGTGGCCAACCGGCGGCAGGAATCAAAGACTCTCGCGGAGTTCGCCGATCTTCATGTCGCGGCGCTCGCCAGCGCGAACCCTGTAGAAGTCATCTCCACGGACCGGCACACCGTGAAACCGTGGTTCCAGGGGCGGATCCCGTTCACCTTCGATCTGCCGGAGCTGCAAGGCTCGCCCTTCTCGCTGCTGGGCGGACGAGTTGCCTATTTTCATCAGGAGCCCGCGGCGCATCTCATCTTTCAGTATCAGCGCCATCTGATTTCCGTGTTCATCTTCAGGGAGACTTCCCAGATCGCGCTTCCCGCCTCCGTTGCCGACCAGACATCCTCTTTCCGCCTGCGCACGTGGACACAGGGCGGACTGCGCTACGTCGTCATAGGCGATGCCAGTGACGGAACCATTCAACAGCTGGCCGGGCTGTTGCACTTTACGCAATGACGTGGTGAATTCGGGTGAAGAAACGGTATAAAGTGTTGTCTGCAGTTTTGGAGAATACGTGTGCCCAACTCGTTCTTTTTTCGTCGCAGCGTAGCTGTGTTCCTGGCAGCCGTTTGCATAGTTCTCGCCCCTGCGGCTTTTGCGCAGGATTCCGCAGGCCCGCAGCCAGTACCGCTGCCGCCCCCCATTGTCGCGCCGGCTGACACCCCATATCCCGGCACGATTACCCTGGTCGTCGACCTCACCAACATCAACGATCGCGTGCTGAATGTGCAGGAGACGATTCCGGTCAAACCCGGCGAAATCGTGCTGCTCTACCCTGAATGGCTTCCCGGCACGCACTCGCCATCAAACCCCATCGCGAACATGGCCGGGCTGGTGGTCACGGCCAACGGCAAACGNNGCAACCACGCTGGAGGCAACGTTCCAATACCTGGCGCCGATGGACCCGAAGCGGGGCCGCATCTGGGCCAGGTTCGCTGACGTCACCTGGAACAGCGTGCTGCTCTATCCCGCCGGATACTTCTCGCGGCGCATCGTGTTTTCTCCTTCGCTCCGCTTGCCGCAGGACTGGAAGTTCGCCAGCGCGCTGGACGTGAAGTCGCAGGATGGCAACCTGGTCCAGTTCAAAGACACGACGTTGAATACGCTGATCGACTCGCCGCTCTATGCCGGCGTCAACTACAAGCGTGTGGACATCTCCAGCGGCCCCGACAACAAGGTCTACCTCGACCTGTTCGCCGATAAGCCCGAGCAACTCGTGATGACGCCGGAAGAGTTGCAGTACCACAAGAACCTGGTCATCGAGGCGCAGAAGCTGTTCAACTCTCATCACTACGACCAATACGACTTCCTTTTCTCGCTCAGCGATACCGTCAGCGGCAAGGGCCTGGAACACCATCAGTCCAGCGAGGATGGCTCGCCCGGCAACTATTTCACCGACTGGGCTGCGGGGGTCGGCGGCCGCGCTCTTCTGCCGCACGAATACACCCACTCGTGGAACGGCAAGTTCCGCCGTCCCGCCGATCTCGCCGTCCCCTACTACCAGGAGCCCATGAAGACTGACCTGCTGTGGGGCTACGAGGGGCTCACCGACTATCTCGGTCCCATGCTGGCGGCGCGCAGCGGACTGTGGACCCCAGGGGAATACCACGAATACATGGCCAGCATCGCTGCCAGCCTCGGCCCTGGCCGTCCGGGCCGCACCTGGCGCCCCTTGCTCGATACAGCGGTCGGCGAGCCCGGCCTCGGCTTTGCGCGCGGCTGGTTCACCTGGCGCCGCGGAACGGATTACTACGACGAGGGCGACCTGCTCTGGCTTGAAGTGGCGACCATCATTCATCGCGAAAGCCACGGCGCCAAGTCTATCGACGATTTTTGCCACGCCTTCCACGGCGGCGCGAACAACGGCCCCGAGGTGAAGACCTACACCTTTGAACAACTGGTGGCGGACCTGAACGCTATCGCGCCCTACGACTGGGCCACCTTCCTCAACACGCGGCTCGATTCCACTTCCCCCGATGCTCCCACAGGCGGCATCGAAAACGGCGG
>PLBD01000346.1 GCA_003135315.1 Acidobacteriaceae bacterium
GGCAATCTCTACGGCACGACCAGCGAAGGCGGCGCGTACAACGACGCCGGGACGGTGTTCGAGTTAACACGCACGGCGGGCGGCGGTTGGACGGAGCAGGTGCTGTATAGCTTCAGCAACAACGGTACGGACGGGGCCAACCCCAGCGCCGGCGTGATCTTCGATGCCGCCGGCAATCTCTATGGCACGACCCCAGGGGGCGGCACTTACGGCTACGGGACGGTGTTCGAGCTGACGCCAATTTATCCGTGTGCGAAGTGTAGTCATAGTGTGCTCCGTGAGGTTCATGGGTTCCCAGCCGAGAACAGAGACGCGCTGGAGCAGCGACGATGATTCCGAAGCCGCAGGTCTCTCTACCTCCGATTGTCCGTCTGCGGCTCGGGATGGATCAGCACCCGGAATAGCTCCGGCACTTCCTGGCGGAAGCGTCCCTCGACCGCGGTCTGGATGTCGTGCACGCGCGATAGCGGCAGGTCGTCCTGCATAGTGATGTGCAGCGACAGATACAACCTTCCACCGACTCGCTTGAACATCAGGTCGTGCATATCGACGACTTCGGGAAAATTCTCCGTCACCGCCTGCAGCCGCTCTTCCACGTTAGGTACAAGCACCAGGCCGTCGCTGGTCTCGATGGTCGCCGGCTCGCTCTCAATATGGGTCAGGATGTCGGAAATTTCGCGCACATCCTGCTTCATCTCGCTTTCCAGGCGGGTCACGCGATCGTGGGCTTGCTTCAGGCTGAGGCGCTCGTCCAGTTCCACGTGTTGCTCAACGTGCAGCTTACCGTCAATGTCCTGCACGCTGATGTCGTGTACGTTCAGGTTATTGCGCGTGGCCACCGCGCGAATGCGGTCGAAGAGGCTCTCCTGGCGGCTGGCGCGAGCTACGGTATTGACCACCACGTCGGCGTCGGGCAACAGCTTCCGGATGCGCGCCGCCACTTCGTTGGAAACCTGCTCCGACTTCTGGAAGGTCACATTGCGTGACATGGCGATGGAAACGTCGGCGAAATACCGGCTGCCGACGCGGCGAATGCGTACGCGCCCCACTTCCAGCACGCCGTCGACGCGATAGACCTCTTCCATAATGCGGCTGCGGATGCCGGCGGGCGCCGCGTCCAGCAGGGCGTCGATGGTCTGGCGCGCCAGCCGCCAGCTCACATACACCACGATGCAGGCCACAAACAGCGCCGCGATCGGATCGGCCTTCGCCAGCCACGGCAGCGAGTAGTGCCGCCCCGCCAAAACCAGCGCCAATCCCACAATGACGACGCTGCTGGACCAGATGTCGGTGCGGAAGTGCAGCGCGTCGGCAGCCAGCGCCTGGCTGTCGTACCTGTCGGCGATGCGGCCCAGCCGCCGCGAACGCCATGTGTCCACCACGATCGAGATGCCCATCACCACAAAGGCCCAGATCGTAGGTTCAATCTCGACGGAGTGAAAGAACAGGCGCTTGACCGCTTCGTAAACGATCCACACGCAGGTCAGCAGCAGCAAGCCGGTCTCGACGAAGGCCGAGAAGCTCTCGATCTTGCCGTGCCCGTACTGGTGGTCGGCATCGGCGGGCTTGTCGGACACCCGGACCGAAAAGTACGTGATTGCCGCGGCCACCAGGTCGAGCCCGGAATGTGCTGCTTCGGAGAGAATGCCCAGGCTACCCGTGGCTATTCCGACCACCACCTTGATCAGGGTGATCCCCACCGCCGCCAGAATTGAGTTCAGCGCGACTGCCTTCTTCTCGCGCTGCATGTTGGCGGTGGCGGCGGCGTCCGGCATATGGCTCCGATTATTCACTTTCTTCCGCAAATCCGCCAACCACCGGCCCGGACCCTGCGCCCGCGTTCACCGTATTTTGCTCACAATGTGGTACGATTTTCTGCATCCATCTGCTCCGCCTCAGGCGGGAACTATTCTGGAGGAACACCACTTCATGCTACGTTTCACACTGTGGGCACTCACGCTTTCGTGTGCCATCACCTGCACCACTTACGGTCAACAGCCGTCCCCGCAACAAACACCGCCTCCACCAGCGCCGGCTGGTCAGAACGCGCCTATGCCCGGGATGGCTGCCAACCCAGCGCCCGCCAGCCCTGCGCCTGCGGTAACCAATGTTCCTATGACGGAGCCCGTCATCACGTTGAAAGGCGCTTGTGAGTCCAAGGCCGGCAGCGCACCGCCCGCCGGCTGTGTCACCAGCCTTACCCGTGAGCAATTTGAAAAGCTGACCAATGCCCTGCAGTCGCCCGACAAGGGCCCCGTGCCTCCCGAGGTGAAACGCCGGTTCGCAACTCAGTACTCCAAGGTGCTGGTCTTCGCCGACGCGGCCACCGAACTGGGGCTGCAAAACGACCCCAGGGTCCAGGAGAAATACCGTCTTGCCATGGCGCAGATCCTGGCCGAGCAGCTCAATCAGCATTACACGGACGAATTCTCCCATCCGACGGATCAGCAGATCCAGGCCTATTACGACCAGAACATCAAGAAATACAACGAAGTGACCTTGCAGCGGATCATCATCCCCGCCAATCAGGGGGGCCCCGACAAGCCCAAACCCACCGATGCCGAACGCACAGCCTACGCTGAGACGATCAGGACGCGCTGGGTGGCCGGCGAAGATCCGGTCAAGCTGCAAAAAGACGTGATGGAACATAACGGCGTCACCACGACCTCTCCCGACATCAACGTCGGCGCTCGTCGCCCGGGTACGCTGCCACAAGCCCACGAAGCCGTCTTCGAATTGAAGGTGAACGAGATTTCACCGCTCTACTCCGATCAGGCCGCGGGTTATATTTACAAAGTGATGTCAACCCGCCAGGTTCCCTTGAGCGAGGTGAAGGCCAGCATTTCTCAAACCCTGCAACAACAGATGTTCAAAGACAAGATCCAGCAGGTGCAGAATGCCGTCACGGTCACATTGAACGACGCCTACTTCGGTCCGGATGTTCCGGCGACGGTGCCGCGCAACGCGATTCGGCCGGGAGGTCCTCCGATGCCGGGTGGCCGCGGTCCGATGGCTCCGCCGCCCGGAGCCGGCCCTGGTCCTGGTGCGGGGGCACCGCCTCCGCCGCCAGCTTCTCCGGCTGACAACTCTGCACCGTCGCCGAAGTAGTCATGGCGCCAAACCGGACTGTCCTGATTACGGGCATCTCGGGCAATCTGGGAACCAGGCTGCTTCCTTTGCTCTCGGACTTTCGCGTGGTGGGCGTGGACATGCGCCCACCCGAGAGCTCCTCGCTTAGCCAATTCGAACAAGTGGACCTGGGACGCGAGCCATCCTGCCGCCAGCTCATCGAACTGATGCGCGCCACCGGCGCACAGTCCGTCATTCATCTGGCGTTCGTTCTCGATCCGCAACGCACCGGCGTTCTCGACGTGGAACGCATGTGGCAGATTAACGTTGCCGGCACGGCGCGCATCATGGAAGCGGTGAGCGTCGTGAACCGCACCGGCGGCAATGTTCAGCGGTTTATCTTTCCCAGCAGTGTCGCGGCCTACGGTCCGGAAACCGGAGGGCCGGTGAAAGAAGACGCTCCCCTTCGCGCCCACACCCTGGCCTACGCCATCCATAAGCGCGAGAGCGATGAAGTGGTCCGCTATCGCGCCGAAAGCCTGGGCGATTGCCGCTGCTATCTCCTGCGTCCGCACATCTTCACCGGCGCAAGCATGCAGAACTATATGGTCGGAGCGCTGCGCGGCACACCGTTGGGTGCGAGCAAGCGCGCTGCGCGCATGCGCGCCGAGGGCCGGCGCCTCCCGCTCATGCTGCCTCGCGGCGCCAGGTATCTGCAGAAGCGCTTGCAGTTTCTCCACGTCGACGACATGGCGCGGCTGCTCGTAGTTTTGCTGAACCGCCCTGAAACCGACCCGCCCGTCACCATCATGAATGTGGCCGGACGCGGCGAGCCGCTCACCGTCCAGCGCTGCGCGGAAATCGCCCAGGCCACCATCAAACGAGTCCCCACCCGTGCTGCCTTCCGCGCCGTCCTGCGCTTCTTGTGGCGATTCGGGATCTCGTCGATCCCGCCGGATGCCTGGCCCTACCTGATCGGCTCCTACACCATGGACACCACGCGCTTGCAGCAGTTCCTCGGCCCGGACTATCCACGCGTGATCGAGTACACCGCGGAAGAGGCATTGCGCGATAGCTTCAAGAGCAGCGAATAGGGATCTAACCTCGCATTCACACTTTCTTTCAGCCGCAAGATAAGCACGACCGGTCAGTGCATACAAGTCATCAAGAATGTAGTGATGACGCCAATCGGTAGTACCTCAGATTGAAGATGCAGCAGCGGGTACGGGCCGCAATATAACCAAAAGGGAGCGGCTCCCCCTGAGCCCGCTCCCCTTCGGATGTAGATTTATTTCTCCCAAAGTCTAGGGCGACCGGGTTTCGGCTGTCTGTGCAATAGTGCACATCGTTGACGGGGGCATCATATGTCTTGGCATCTCCCTAAGAGAACTCACAATCCTGCGGAGACTGCGTGGGGGTTACGCAAGGCATCCAAGCTGGCTATAATGGCAATAGGAATACTCTCTTGACCCACGACGCCCATAACGCCTCCGCTAAAGGCTTCTGTCCGAAGCCCGGTGCGGCTGTGCGTGCTGCCTGGTCACGGGCCGGCAACCATCCCGGCAAGTCCCGGCTTTCGACTCGCGCGGAGTCCAAGCTCGCTCCCTGCATGGTTCGCCCCAATCTCTTCTCCGGCGACTAACCCCCCGTTTTTCCCGTACCTCCCGCGTGGTGTTCAACTCCAATCAGATTGCACCCGCGGGCTGACCAAAGCTCCGGCCCACAACTCGGGCCGCAAGCCTTTCGGAGGAAAACATTATGTCCGCTAATGCTCTTGCCCCTGTTGCCGGTCCTCACATCAAGACCGCCCTGCCCGGGCCCAACGCGCGCCGCGTTCTCGAAGGCGACGCGCGCTATATCTCGCCGTCGTACACCCGCTCCTACCCCATGGTCGCCAAGCGCGGCCGCGGTCTTATCGTGGAAGATGTCGATGGCAACGAGTTCCTCGACTTCTCCGCCGGCATCGCCGTCACATCCACCGGGCACTGCCATCCTGAGGTAGTCGCCGCCATTCAGAAGCAGGCTGCCGAGCTCATTCACATGTCCGGCACCGACTTCTACTACGAGAGCATGGTCACGCTCGGCGAGCGCCTGTCACGCATCGCTCCCATGAAGGGGCCGCACAAGATCTACTACGGCAACTCGGGCGCCGAGGCCGTTGAAGCCGCTCTCAAGCTGGCGCGCTATCACACCAAACGCCAGAACGTCATCGCGTTCTACGGCGCATTCCATGGCCGCACCATGGGCGCGTTGTCGCTGACCGCGTCCAAGCCGCAGCAGCGCCGCCGCTTCGCGCCGTTGGTTCCCGGCGTCACCCACGTGCGCTATCCCGATGTCTATCGCGGGTGCGTCGGCGGAAGTCCGGACCAGGCCATGGCCGACGCCTATGCGCTCGGCTGCGCCCGCTTCATCGAAGAGAAGCTATTCAAGACCACGCTGCCTCCGGAGGAAGTGGCCGCGATCTTCGTCGAGCCCATTCAGGGCGAAGGCGGCTACGTGGTTGCGCCCACGGTATTCATGCAGGAGCTGCGGCGCATCTGCGATCGTCACGGCATTCTGCTGGTGGCCGACGAGGTCCAGTCCGGCGCAGGCCGCACCGGCAAATGGTGGGCCATCGAGCACACGGGCGTCGAGCCCGACATCGTCTGCATTGCCAAGGGAATCGCCAGCGGCATGCCGCTGGGCATCATGATGTCGAAGGCGGAGATCATGGATTGGGTGCCGGGATCGCACGCCTCCACGTTTGGCGGCAATCCGGTCTGTATCGCGGCTGCCATGGCGACCATGGACGTCATCGAGCGCGAAGGCCTCCACAACGCCGAGATCGTCGGCCGTCACATGATGGAGCGCATGGCCGACTGGCCGGCACGTCTCGACCTGGTGGGCGATGTACGCGGGCGTGGCCTGATGATTGGTGTCGAGATCGTCACCGACAAGAAGGCCAAGACGGCAGGCGGCGCCGAACGCGATCGCATTGTCGAACTGGCGTTCGAGCGCGGGCTGCTCCTGCTGGGCTGCGGCCCTAACACCATTCGCCTTTGCCCGCCGCTCATCGTCACCAATGAGCAGGCTGACATCGCGATGGATATCCTCGAGGAGTGCATCAACATCACCGCCGGCAAGCCGCACAGCAAAGGCGCAACTACCGGCAAGCAAACCGGCGCATAAGGGGCATTTTCGTCGGTTAGGGAAAAACTCAAGAACATTGCTGAAGAAAACAAGAGCCTGGACCGTCCGGTCCGGGCCTTTTTCTTTGGTCAGGATTGGGTGGAGCACGCCTTCAGGCGTGCATGACGACAAATTGACTTTCGGCCGGCTTTAGCCGCTGAGGTAACTCCGCTTTGCTTTACCGCAGCGGCTAAAGCCGATTTCTTGCACGTTGCATTCCCATGCACGCCTAAAGGCGTGCTCCACCCGGCTTCACGGAGTCGAAGGACCCCTATCGTGGCAGCAATCAGTCCGCTCTGTCACATAGCGAATTGCGCCCGCCTTCCCGCAAGGACTACACTGCCTTACGCCATGATTCGACATTCCGGACTTTCTCTCTCCCTCTTCATTTTCCTGACCGCTCTTCTGGCCACCGCGCAATACACCGACCGTACCGCCATGGACGACCTCGGCGGTCCAAAGGAGTTCGCTGCCCGCCGCGCGGAACTCGCCGCCAAGCTCAAAACCGGCTACGTCCTGCTCTTCGCCAAAACACAGGAACCTCCCGCCGCTCACTACCGCGAAGACAACGATTTCTACTACTACACCGGCTTGTCCGACCCCGGCGCCATCATGTTCATGAGCGTCGCGTCCGGCAACGTCACCATCGTTGAGCCGCAACAAAGCCCGCGGGAAGTGCAGGTCTACGGCGCAAACCTGCTCTCCATGTCGAAGGACGAGCAGAAGGCGCTGGGATATTCCAACGTGGTACCCTTATCGACCCTCGATTCGACGTTGAGCTTTCTGTTTGGCAACGGCGTCGATAACGATCTCTGGGTCCGCCTGGGTTTCGCCGACAAGCCCGATGGCGCTCGCTTCGAGACGGGCCGCGACTACGCTGCCGAATACAACAATCCCTACGGACAGAACCTGCCCGGCGATCGCGATGCCCTCGTCAAGCTGCGCCAACGCTATCCCGAGGCCAACTTCCGTGACATCACTCCTGTCATGGACGCCATGCGCAACATCAAGCGGCCCGGTGAGATTGAAGTCCTGCGCCGTAACGGCCGCATCAGCGCTCAAGGCGACCAGCAGGCCATCCGCATGGCCCATCCCGGCATGTTCGAGTACCAGATCGAAGCCGAGGCCGAGTTCGTCTTCCGCAACTCCGGCGCGCAGGGGCTGGCGTATCCGGCCATCGTCGGCGCGGGCCTGCACGCCAACACTTGGCACTACTTCTTCAATCGCAGCAAGATTGAGCCAGGCAGCATCGTTGTCTTTGACTTCGCCGCCGACCTTGACCACATGACCATGGACATCACCCGCACCTTCAACATCGACGGCAAGTTCACGCCCGAGCAGGCCAAGTGGTACAACGTCGATCTGGAATGTCAGAAGGCCATCATCGCCATGCTCAAGCCCGGCAACACCTACGAGCAGGCCCAGGCTGAGGGTAAGAAAATTTTCGACCGCGAGGGCGTGGGCGATCAGTGGTACGGTTGGCCGGGTCACTTCGTCGGCCTCGCCACTCACGATGTCATGATGGCGAAGGGTCCAATCCTGGCGGGCCAGGTCGTCACGGTTGAGCCGATTATCGAGTTTCCCGACAAGCACTGGCACTTCCGCGTGGAGGACACCATCCTCATCACGCCCACCGGCCCGGAGGTCTTGTCCTCCAGCGTTCCCAAGGAAATCGGCGAGGTGGAGAAGCTTGTGGGGACTCTGCCCGCTGTCGAGCCGATAAAGTGAATCACCACATCAGCCGATATCGGGAAGCGGTAACATAGAAGAGTTTGAGAATCCGGGAGAGCTTCTACCGTGCCTGAATTACGCAAAGATCCCATCATTGGACGCTGGGTCATCATTTCCACCGAACGCGCTAAACGTCCCTCGGAATTTGCCCGCGAGCCCGCCAGAATCAAGAACGGCTTTTGCCCGTTCTGTGTCGGGAATGAAAGCAAGACTCCTCCTGAGGTGCTGGCCTACCGGCCGAATGGCGCTGCGCCGAACACCGAGGGATGGACCGTCCGCGTGGTGCCGAATAAATTCCCCGCGCTGGGCATCGAGGGCAGCCTCAACCGTCAGGCCGAGGGCATGTTCGACAAGATGAACGGCATCGGCGCGCATGAGGTCATCGTGGAAACCCCCGATCATGACACCACCCTCGGCAATCTCTCGGAGAAGCGCATCGAGGACGTCTTGTGGGCCTATCGTGACCGCATCGTCGATCTTAAGAAGGACCGCCGCTTCAAGTACATCCTCATCTTCAAGAACCACGGCCAACTGGCGGGCGCGACCCTGGACCATTCGCACGGCCAGTTGATCGCTCTTCCCATCGTGCCCAAATACGTTGCCGAAGAACTGGAAGGCTCCAAGCAGTACTACATCTACAAAGAGCGCTGCGTCTTCTGCGATATCATCCGGCAGGAGACCGAATCCGGCGTTCGCGTGGTGGCGGAAAATGACAGCTTTCTGACCGTTGCGCCCTATGCGCCGCGCTTTCCTTTCGAGACCTGGATCCTGCCCAAACGCCACGAATCCGCAATCGAAAATTCGTCCTCCCATGTGTATGAAAGCCTGGCCAAGGCGCTGAAGAACCTGCTCCTGCGCGCCGACAAGGTCCTCGACAATCCCGCCTACAATCTCGTCATACACACCGCGCCGGTGCAGGAAGCAGCGATGGATCACTACCACTGGCACATCGAGTTCATGCCGCGCCTGACCAAGATCGCCGGTTTCGAGTGGGGCACCGGCTTCTATCAGAATCCGACCCCGCCGGAGGAGGCGGCAAGATACCTGCGCGAAGCCAAGATCGAGGCCGCGCACCCCGTCGCCGCTACATAGATCGAAGCGCTGGCCTGCGGGCCTGGGTGAAGAGCTGGCCTTTAGGCCAGCGTCAAGCCTGCCCTTTGAATTTTGTCATCCCGGGGAGAGCTTTAGTGGCTGCGTGAGAGCCTGTGCCGTCCCTACGGTGTCTGTAGCTGCGATTCGCGCTAAGCGTTGGAACAAATCATCGCATTTGGGATCAAACTAGCCGCGCAGCGCCGGGATGAAGTTAGCCGGGGCCGTAAGGCCCCGGTCCGAGTGGAAAAACAACTGAGCCGCAGAGCGGCGGCACAGCTACGACACACACACCTACGGAACTCCGATCGTTTTCCCACTTTACCCACAGAATTCGCCGCCGGCATCGGAAACTTTAATGTTTCCCACATCGTTGGCCTGGAATCAACGATTCTCGTACCTTGATAAGCTCTCCGCTCAGATGACGGGGAGAAAGAAAAAACATATGAACACGACAACCAGCTTGGATAGTTCGACTTTGAGAAGGAATTCGCTGCTCTTCTGGTGCACTCTCGTGATACCGGTAGCCATCATCGGAATCGGCATCAACTTCATACTCAACCCGGTTGGGGCCTCAACGGCCTACGGCATTCCGATCCACGACCCCGCCGCCTTTCCTTNNTGGCTTTGCGCCGCCCATCTATATTCACTGGGGAACAGCGCTTTACATGATGATCGTTGCCGCGTTTCTCCTGAGAAGGAAGGCCGCCTGACTTTTGCCTTGCTGGAGCTTAGGGAGGAACGCATGATGGAATACCTGAATGTCGATGCGATCATTGTCGCTGGCTTGACGGTTGGATAAACTTGAGCTAACGGCCCGACGATACTGAAACTTTTCGCTTCGACCTTGACCATGTCCAACTTCTCTCCCATCGGATCCCGCTCCCTGGAAAAACGCACGCGATTCCTCAGCGGCCTTTACAGCGAGCTACTGGAGAATGGCATCCGCTACTTCTTTCCCGGCGCCACTCTGGAGCGCATCCCGACCGGTGCCGAGCAGATGCCGGGCTTGCTGGGCGCGGTCCCCAGCGGCGGACAAGTGGAATTCCAATGGATGGGCGGCGGTTACTCCCTCAAGTCTTCGTCGAATAAGTTGTCGGACCACGAACGCCGCCTGCTGCGCAGCATCGGCATGGTGCTGTCGGCGCGGTATCAGCTGCTGACCAACGAGGATCTCGCGGCGCAAAGCTTCCAGCTCTTTCGCGGGCTGCCGGAGGACCGCTTCATCTCCGCCTTCCTCGACCCCACACCCCATAGCAGCGCCGAGGCCATTGCGGAACTTCCCGACCGCGTTGCCGATGCTATCGAAGTGCTGCGCACCAGCAGCATGAGCACCTACGAGAACCGCCGCATCGCCACCGGGGTGCTACTCTTCGGCTCGACGCCTGAGCCTTGCCACGAGCCGCCGCGCACCCCCACGTCCGCTTTGCGCTACTCCCACCTGCTCACCAGCATTCGCAGCTTCCATCGCCTGTGCGACGGCCTGCGAACCATCGCGCTCGTCGACCGGAACGGCATGCTGGCGGAACTGGTCGATGTCCATGAGTGGGCCGAGCCCTACCGCGATATGCCCCTGGCAGTTCCACCCGCGGCCGCCTATGCGGACCACTGCCGTGCGACGTTATGCGGCGGCCACATCTGTCTCATCCTCTCGCCCAATGGCGAGATCAAGATCTACTCCGACGGTGTCCCCGTCTTCCGCTTCATTGACGGCACGTGGCGCCTGGTGGACGCGCGTCATCGCTACGGCTTGTGGAAGAACGCGATCGGCAACGCTGAACTGGCGGAGCGGCTGTTCACCGTCGCGCTGAACCTGACCGAAAGCCGCCGCGGCGCGCTCTTCGTTGTGCTCGATGATCGCGACTCGGCGCGCGTGCTGGTGTCGCAGCCCGATCTGCTCGACAATCTCAATCGCGACAGCGCAGCTGACAGCGTCACCAGCAAAGATCAACTGCATTATCTGATGCGCGACAAGAGCATCCTCGACGTTCCTTCCACCGTGCTGGAGAACATCGCCCGCATCGATGGCGCAGTGGTGCTTTGTCCGGATGCGAACCTGCTTGCCTTTGGCGCCATTCTGCATCATCATTCCGCCGAAGAAGCACTGAATCGCACTGTCGAGGGCGGCCGCACCACCGCCGCTATAGCGGCATCGCATTTTGGCACGGTGTTGAAGATCAGCGAAGACGGCCTGATC